>JAUVRS010000166.1 GCA_030597505.1 Desulfobacteraceae bacterium | reverse complement strand
CTTCAGAAAATGGTAAACGAGCACCTGCGGTTGGCCCAGATCTTTAAAGGATGGGTGGATGACCACGAAAATTTTGAACTCATGGCGCCTGTGAACCTGGGTGTGGTCTGCTTCCGGCTGAACAACGGCGGGTCAGCAAAAGAACTGGACCGCTTGAATGAAAGATTTCTGGAACGTCTCAACAGGACCGGAAAGATATTTTTGACCCAAACCACCCTAAAGGGCAAATACGTCATTCGTATGGCAATAGGGCAGAGGACCACCGGAGAAAACCACGTAAAGGATGCATGGGATCTTATCGTGGCGAAGGCCGAAGAGGCATTGAAAACCTGAAAAAGCCTTTATGTCCCCTCTTTCTTATTTTTTTAGCCGGGCAATCTCGTCATACATTTTAATTCCCGGCGCCCCATCGAGAAGGGGGCCCATGACATTCAACATCTCTTTAAAGTATGAGGTCGAACTGTGAAGGTCCAGGGCATCTTTGTCTTTATAACGCTCATAGAGCAGAAACTGGGTCGGATCTTTTTGTGAACGGTGAAGCGTGTAGGTCAGGGTCCCTTCCTCTTTTTCAACTTTGCCGACCATTTCTCGGAGGACTTTTCCCATTTCCTCTTCCTTACCGCTCTTTGCTTTGAGGCTGGCAACAATGATCATTTCCCCCCCCTTTCTCTGGATTCATGTTTTCTCATCGGAAGACGCTGGATTTTCCGTATGGGTGAGGGTCTATACCAATATCCGCGGGATGTCAAGGTGAGTTGAGCAAGGAAAGCCATGTCTGTTTTCCTCAGACTTGGTAAGAAAGTACGTGAGCAGGATCGAGTTCTTTGGAGCACGCTTGTCATTGTGTCAGGTGATGGTTATGTTATGTGAGTTCTCCATAAGTTCGGGTACCGTGGGGTTCAGATGTTTCTTTCCGGCGCTCTCTAAACCAGTCGTCGTAGCGTGGCTGATATTTGGGGTTTTGCCGAAAGCACGGAGAAGCCAATAAGGGTTCATTAGGAGAAAACCCCAAATATCAGCCACTGCGAGAGTGAAAAGTAAATCCCATTTGAGAGAGCGCCTTCAAGAAACACCCGAACCCCACTCCAGATATCCTATCGAGACAGGAGGCAACAGGAGGTATGCCCCAGTATGAAGGTTTTGTATTAAAGACAGGCGGGAGAAACGAGGCAGAAGTGATGATTCACCCTGAGAGGGCAGGGATCATCGGCGCTTCAAATCTGACCGTGTGCCACGCGGCTTCGGAGAGTTCAAATATTTGTGCCAGTGCTGAAAACAGTATTGGCGCTGAGGCAGGAGACCGTGTACGCATCAGACGGGATGGGAGCGCGCTTGGTAAGAATGTTTCAACACTCATAGGGGTCCCCCTCTTGGGACTCGCAGCAGGCCTCCTGGTTTCGGCCCTATTGCGTGATTCCCTTGGAGGGCAAGTGGTTGTAACATGCGTCGGGCTTCTATTGGGAGTATCAACGGGGGTGTTTTTCTACCGGCGGAACGTTGTGGAGCCCAGCCTTGTGATCACTCGGGTCATCCAGAAGGGAAACGCCATGCAATCACTTTCGGCGGAAGATCTTTCCTGTTTTGAGGCCGGGACATCCGGATGTGAAGGGTGCATTGGCAAAAACGCCGGGAATTGACAATCGGCAAGTGGAAATTTTTATCCCTTGACGGCCCCGGCAGAAAGTCCGGTAACGATGCGTCTCTGGAAGATCAGGACCATGATAACCAACGGCGCTGTTGTAATAAAAGAGGCTGCGGCAATCTCTCCCCACGGGACAACGTGTTCCCCCTGAAAGAGGGCAATCCCCACAGGCATCGTCTGCTTCAGGGGATCGGTCATTATCAGGAGGCCCAGGAAAAACTCATTCCATGCATAGATAAAACACAGGATCGCGGCTGTAAATAGCCCCGGGGCAGACAAGGGCAATATAACGCGCACCAGGGCCATTAGTCTTGTGCAACCATCCACCAGGGCAGCTGCTTCCAGCTCTTTTGGCATCTGTTGGAAAAACAGGGTCAAGATCCAGACTGCCAGGGGGAGGGTAAGGGCCACATAGGGAAGAACAAGTCCCTGGTAGGTGTTGAGCCAGCCCATTATCTGGAGAAATTTCCAGATTGGTCCGACGATGGCTATCTGTGGAAACATGGCACATGTAAGTATTCCCATCAAGATAATCTGAGATACCCTGCGGGGAAGCTGGGCCAGGGCATAACCTGCCAGGGTGGCCAGAAAGATTGTGACCAGGGTTGTAGAACCGGCAACGATGACCGAGTTTATAAGATAATGGAAAATGCCGTAGTGCAGAACGGCGGAGCGAAAAAACTCCATGGAAAAGGCAGGCCACCACTGGGGCGGGATGGCGGTCAGTTGTGTCTGGGTCTTAAAGGCAGATGAGACAAACCATAAAAAAGGCGCCAGGGAGAACCCCACCGTCAGAAGGGTTGCTGCAAGAAACAGGGGTTTTCTAAATAACCCGGTTTTCATGCCCGTGCCTCCATCAAATGTCGGCCTATGGTCCTCAAATATATGATGGCAAGGACCAGGACAATCAAAAACACAGATACGGATATGGCCGATCCGTACCCCATCCACCCCTCAACAAACATTTTCTTATATCCGTAGAGTTGCAGCACATTCGTGGCATCTGCCGGCCCCCCTGGAGTCATTACAAAGGCCAGGTCAAAGACACGAAATGCATCTATGGTACGGAACAACAGGGCCACGAGTAAAGCAGGTCGAATAAGGGGCCAGGTTATGTGCCAAAAACGTCTCCAACTCCCGGCGCCGTCTACCCTGGCAGCGCGATATAACTCATCAGGGATCACCTGGAGACCGGCCAAGATCAACAAGGCGGCAAAAGATGATGTCTTCCATATATCTGCTATGATGAGGGCGCTCAATGCGGTCCCCGGCATGGCCAGCCACGGGATATAACGAGCAGACTCAACCCCGAAGATCACATAGTTGATCATTCCATAGGCATCGTTAAACAGGAACCGCCACATCTGTGCCGAAACTACCGTTGGGATGGCCCAGGGTATGAGCACGCAGGCCCGCAGTGCTCCACGACCGGGAAAACGGTGGTTTATGAGAAGTGCTATCAGGAGCCCGATCAACAGCTCAAAGGATGTGGTGGTGGCTACAAAAATTACGGTGATCAAGAAGGAGTGACGGGCAACGGGGTCTCTGAGGAGTTCTCCAAAATTATCCAGACCGACAAAGGGAGTCTTGAGCTGGGGTAATGCAATAATGTCCCGGTGGAAACTGAGAAAGATCGATTGGCAAATGGGTGCCCCCACAAAAAGCAGGAGGACCAGAATGGCCGGGACGAGCAGGAACAGGTATAACTTTTTGTCCCCCGGGGTCATCGCTGGACCATGGCTCCCAGTTCCAGTAGTTTTTGGATTTTTTTGGATGCAACCCCGGCCAGAGCAGGGATATTGGATTTCCGCCCTGCGATGGCACGGCTAAAAAATCGTTGAAGTTCCTGGCTGATCATTTGGTAGACAGGCGAGAGAGGCCTGGGTCGTGCCTTTTCAAAGGCAGGGAGGAACGCCTTGAGATGGGGCATTTTTTTCCGGACTTCCAGGTCCTGATAGACCGACCTGCGTGTGGGGGCCAGACCCGCCTTCAGGGCAAGGGTTCTTTGGCTCTGGTGTGAGGTCATAAACTGAACAAATCGCCAGGCCTCATCGTAATGTCTTGACCATCGGTTTATCCCGAACTGCCATCCTCCAAGCGCAGAGGCCGGAGCATGACCCGGAAAAGCGGGAAGGGTTCCGACACCTGTCTTTCCTGCTATCCTGGATCTTTTGGGGTTGTTTGCAATTGACCAGGCATATGGCCAATTGCGATGGAAGACGGCCTTCCCCTGTATAAAAAGCTCCAGCGATTCAGGCTCTTCGTAGTTTAGGGCACCCCTGGGTGAGGCCTTTCCGATGATCCTGTCGCGTACAAAAGAAACCGCATCTACAGCAGGGGGCTCGGCCAAAGTGGATCTATTAGCTTTGGGGTCAATCACGGTCCCCCCATTTGACCATATAAACTCCATCATGTCGCAGACAAGCCCCTCGTACTGCTTAAACTGGGCTGAATAAATACTGAGAGCCGGATCGTTTTCTCCTTTTAAAATCTCATAACCCTGAGAGAGCATTTCATCCCAGGTTCGGGGAGGCTCAAAACCGTATTTTCTGAGGAGATCGCTGCGGTAGTAGAAAAGCCCGGCTGCAAGATAACAGGGAACCCCGTAGATCTTTCCTCTGTAAGTGTTTGCCGCAATGGGGCCTGGGAGAAACTTGGCCCGCTGCTGTTCTTTAAACCTGGGTGTGAGATCCAAGAGCCAGCCCGCGTTTGCAAACTCAGGCGGCCAGATCACATCCATAAAAAAAACATCCACAGAGGCGTCTTTGTTTTTGAGGCGTTGGGTGACAATGGCGTGATATTGGGTGGAGGAGTGGGGGGCCACCTGAAGTTTTACCCGAATTCCAGGGTTCTCCCGCTGGAACTCCTCTATCAAGTTCGCCCAGACCTTTGGCTGACTTGTCTTCCAGGTGAGGAAGACAATGTCTGTGGGTTCACCTGCAAAGACAACCCCGGTCATGAAATAGAATAAACCGAGGATCAAAATGATTCTTGATTTGATCGATGTCCTCATGGCAGCCTCCTCCTTAGGGTCTGCGAAGTTATTTCTGGGCAGGCCCTTAGTGATAGCCATCATATCGCGCCCAATTTTACCAAAAACCGGTGTATCAGGTGGAACTCTCAAAGAGTTCCGGTCTCCGGTCCCTCAACTGCTCTATGAATGCATGACCGGATTGATGGCCGTAATTGAAAAAATGTTCAACCCTTTCCTCCGTTGAATTGAGAGGGATCTCACAGCCGGAAGAAAGAATGTAACCGCTCCCTTCGGCAACAGTCTCGATGCAACTGTTTATAGCATCTTCCATTTCATCCCGAGTGCCGCTTGCAAACAGCGATGTGGGCACATTTCCCATGATCAACACCCTGCCATTGGACTGATCCACTAGCTTTTCTAGCGAGGATGGGGCATCCAGACTGATGAAACCGACCCCGGTTTCAAGAATATCCTCCATAATGGGGTCAACAAATCCGCATATATGGAGTGCCATGGGGGCCTTTTTTGATTTGAAATACTGACAGAGATCCTTATGGTAGGGTTTTATAAAGTCCTGGTAAATCTGGGGTGAAATCAGGCTGCAGGAGGCTGCGGCTTCCCCTAAAGAAGGGGCAAATCCGGACTCAATCAAGGCATCACCAAAGGTACGAACCACCTCGGTGGTGAATTTCATGAGTTCGTGGACAAATTCGGGCTCGGTGACACTTTCGAAAAGAAGCTGTTCGGCACCCCTGAGATGCATGGCAAGGTTCCAGGGGCCCGAATGCCCCAACCCCACGGTAGCGGTCTTTCTCACCTCTGAGGAAACCCTTTCGAGCAATTCAAAAAAATAGGGAAATCGACCGTCTTTTTTTGGGTCGGGAATTCTGAGACCGGCCAGTTGTGATCGGTCCTCCAAGAGCGGAGCCTTTGGGTGAGAGATGTTGTCTTCAGGGAAGTTAAGCTCGCATCCCACGGCCTCGGCCTCCAGGTAAATATCATTATATACTATAAGGCTGTCGGGTCGAAATCGATCGTAAAAGGCCAGGTGGGCCTCAGCGCTTTTTTTTGCGTCCGTCAGAATTTCCTTGATCGTGTATTGGGTCATCTTTGAACAATAAGGCCCTATCAAAACCGTGGTTGGGATCCGGTCCGAATCCTGCCGCTTTAAAGCAGATATCATATATTGTCTTCCACTACGTTCTTCCATAAAATACCTCCTCAGGCTATTTGTTCTGACTTTACAGACAGTTGAACGTCACGAGCCTTCTCGCTCAGTGCAGGGTCTCCGGCACGATCACTCTTTGACCGGAGGCATTACTATCTTGTGTCAAGGCCCTTCTCCTTAGTGTTTTTTATTAATTCACAAAAACCCCTTACCATACTCCATAAAAAGCGCATTCTTATCAACTATTTTCGGAAAAGAGCATGACATGAAAGGGAAAAACTTTCAATGTTATGCGGCATCATCTTGATAGAGGTGGTCCTAACAGCAAACCCTTTTATGGTTGCTTTTGCCAATGCGGCGCCGCCCAAAGCTAGGATCCTAAAGCTGGGTGCCGCTATATGTATGACAGGCTGTGCTCCCGCCTCGGAAATGCTGACTTGGGAAGACATACAGCTGTTTGAGCAATGGAGATGTAATCGAGGAAGAAGGGAAGATCTATGACGACGGGGTCAATGTT
>JAUVRS010000134.1 GCA_030597505.1 Desulfobacteraceae bacterium | reverse complement strand
GTGGGGTTCGGGTGTTTCTTGCAGGCGCTCTCTCAAAGGGGATTTACTTTTCACTTTTGCAGTGGCTGATATTTGGGGTTTTCTCCTAATGAACCCTTATTGGCTTCTCCGTGCTTTCGTCAAAACCCCAAATATCAGCCACGCTACGACGACTGGTTTAGAGAGCGCCTGAGAGAAACACCCGAATCCCACAGTGCCAGAACCTATTGAGAACTTACGTCCGATGAACCAAACCGGCTGTAAACCCAGTGAAATATTTTAGTGACAGGGCTGTTTCCCGTTGCAGCAGCTCAAATTTGGGGGCACCCGAAAAAAGCTACGGATTGCCCTCAGGCCAGGGTTGCCTGTAATTCTTCCTTTATATATTCAAGCCTGTCCGTTTCGTCCTCCCCGATCTTACCTTCCATTTCACCGGAATTTACCCGTCTTTTTATGATTTCCAGCTCCCTTTCCAGATCTACAATGGCGTTTAACATGGCTGTTTTGACGTCCGGCAGTTTTTCTGCTTCTTCAGCCTTCTCAAAGACTGTTTCTTTGACCCTCAAAATAAGTCGCTCTTTCCATTCTGGGATGTGAGCGATCAAATTAAAGCGTTCCTGAATTTCTTTTGCCAGGGCGCTGCTGGCCTCTGGCTCCCCGTGTGTCACAAAGACACGGGGGGCAGACTCAAAGTGGGAAACCCATTCAAGGAGGTCGTCCCTGTCAGCATGTGCAGAAAACCCGCCAATAGTGAATATCTTGGCCCTGACGGCGACATCTTCTCTGAATATCCTGACCTTCTTCGCCCCGTCCACCATCTTTCGGCCCGTGGTTCCCTTTGCCTGGAACCCGACGATTACTATGCTTGCGCCCTTGCGCCAGAGGTTGTGCTTTAGATGATGTTTGATACGCCCCGCAGTGCACATACCGCTCCCTGCAATTACGATAGCAGACCCTGCCTCCTCGTTTATTGCTATGGACTCTTTTGTCGTGGGGGTAAAGCGAAGACCCGGCATATCAAAAGGATCGTAGCCTTTATCCACAATGGCCTGGGCCTCTTTATCATAGTACGCCTTGTTTTTTCTGAAAATCTCTGTGGCCTTGATGGCCAAGGGGCTATCCAGATAGATGGGGATTTCCCCAATCAGCCCCTTTCGATAAAACTCGCCCAGGATATAAAGGATCTCCTGTGTCCTTTCCACAGCAAAGGCCGGAATAATGATCTTTTCTTCTTGGGAGACACTGTAGCGAATCGCCTCCAGGAGTTCCTCTTTGCTCTCATCAAATGAATGGTGTTTTCTGTTTCCGTAGGTGGACTCTAGAAAAAGATAATCGGCATCAAAGATTTCATGGGGATCTCGTACGATCAGTTGACTGTTCTTTCCCAGATCTCCGGAGAAGACGATTTTTATGGTGTCGTTGCCTTCCCCCACCCACAATTCAAGGATGCAAGAACCCAGTATGTGCCCTGCGTTTCTGAGTCGGGCCTTGATCCCCGGCTCAACTGTGACTATCTGATCCCTCCTTATGGGGCGCAAGAATTTCAAGCTCTCTGCGGCTTCCTCGACGGTATAGAGGGGATAGACATCTTTTTTTGCTTTTCGCTTGTTTTTTCTGGTCTGCCATTCTGCATCCATTTCCTGCACATGCCCCGAATCCAGCAGCATGATCTCACACAGCTCCGCAGTGGGAGGAGATGTGATGATTTTCCCCCGGAACCCGTCTTTTACCAACTTGGGGATCCTGCCGCTGTGGTCGATATGGGCATGGGTCAGAAAAAGCGTACTTATCTCTTTTGGATCAAAACCCCACTTCTCCCAGTTGCGCTCCTCCATCTGTCTTCCGCCCTGAAAAAGACCACAGTCAGCAAGCACCCTTTTTCCCTGCGGGTCTTCAACGAGATAGCAGGACCCGGTGACAGACCCTACGCCGCCCAGACAAACTATTCTGACCATAGCTTTTCTCCTTTTTTGTGTCGGCTTTTATCCAATTCTACTCCATCATATAACGGGTAACGGTATTCTTCACCCAGATAGTTTTTTATGACAAGGCCTCCCTCATCCACACCCTTGATATATTCCGGAAGCAAGGGAACCTTTCCCCCGCCTCCGGGAAGGTCGACGGCAAAATGAGGGACACAAAGTCCCGAGGTATGGCCCAGCAATTTCGCCATGATTTGAAGCCCCTTATCAAGGGGCGTCCAGAAATGCGAGGTCGCCTTTGCAAGGTCTGACTGAAAGAGATAATAGGGCCGCCCCCGGATTGACAACAGTTTGTGCATCAGCTTTTTTATGATCATCGGATCATCATTTACCCCTTTGAGAAGAACGGTCTGGCACCCCAGGGGGATGCCCGCATCGGCAAGTCTGCCACAAGCAAGAGCGGCATCGGGTGTAACCTCCCGGGGATGATTAAAATGGGTAAGGATATAAAGCGGTTGAAATTTTCGAAGAATCTCGACAAGTTGCGGTGTAATCCTCTGGGGTAATGTGCACGGGACTCGCGTACCAATGCGAATTATCTCCACATGGGACATGGAGCGGATTTCGGTCAAGATATAAGATAATTCCCGGTTCTCAAGCAACAGGGGGTCCCCGCCTGAAAGAAGGACATCTCTGATTTCTCTGTGGCCCCTGATATATAAAAGGCCTTCCGTGATTGACTCCCTGGTCACCATAGAGGGCCTGCCGACCTTTCGTTTTCTGTTACAAAACCTACAGTATACGGCACAAGTAGAGGAAACGAGAAAAAGAACCCTGTCCGGATATCTGTGCGTCAACCCGAGGACCGGGGAATCTCGTTCCTCGTTCAGAGGGTCCTCAAGCCCCTTTTGACTCACCACTTCCTGACGATCGGGGATACATTGTCTGTAAATGGGATCCCCTTTGGTTTTAATAAGGCTCAGATAATATGGATTGATCCGCATAGGGTATCGGGCGACCACATCCCTCAACTCCGGGGAATCAATCCCGAAAAATCTGGCAAGATCTCCTGATGTCGTGATGCTGTGGGACAGGAGCCGCTTCCACAAGGGTCCATTTCCCTCACCCATATTTTCCAGACCAAACAATCTTCATCCCTTCGCGATGATCTTCTGTGCCTTGGGGCCACAGTTGAAAAGAAGATCAAATACGGAAAGATTTGGAATAAAATTTCCCCACAACTGTGGATAAACAGGAGATTTGGGATTAAAAAATTCAAGACCAATCCCCGCCCTTTGAAATGCCTCCGGGTCAAGAAATTTTTTAGCGCCTGCCTGGGCCAAAAAAACGGAGGCGCCCAGTCTCTTGCAGATCTCCAAAGATAACCGTGGCTCCTTCGCATCAATGTTCAGCTCTGATAGCATGTTTATTCTGGCAGAAACCCCAAGGTGTTCCATTAGGTATCCAATAACCCCAATACTCAGATCCACCATCCTTTCAAACCGCTCATTAAAGATCCGTTCGAGAAAAGCAATATGGTCCTCAAAAAACGGGGCCCTGGCATAGGCGTTCTTCAGGCTGGCCACGTGTTTCCTGACCCAATCTCCTTCATGACAGATCATGACCTTGTTGATCCTTTGAAGACCTCGTCCTTTTTTCCAAACAGGCACAGTCATCCAGAGCGTACCCTGATCATTTTTAAAACGATTTCTGGTCAACCAGGTGGTTCCCCGAGGAAACTGGACCGAATCCATAAGAACAAAAGTGTCTGAACGTAAGGCCTTTTGAAAAAAACCCGGGAAGGGCGCAAAATATGGTTGACATGCAGATACGATCATTGGGTAAAAGGGTGATCAGTCTCTCGAAAATGACATTTCACTCAAAATGGTCATCATTCTTGCAGCCAAGAAGAGCCTTATAGAGTTTAAATTGGCAATTGTCTACTGAATACTCAAAATTTAAAGGATTCATCACTATCTGATGGAAATGGAATTATATATTGCCTGTTTATAAAAGGGCAAAACCAACCTCATCAACTCTGATCTTCAATTTTCCCGTTTATCTGCGTTAGGCACCTACCAATCAAAGTATACCCTTCGAGGTGTATTCTGCCACATCCGCCAGTCCGTCAAGCGGCATGAAAGAGACGGCATTGGCCGAAAAAAAACACGTGGCGGATGCCGGGAACTCCTCATCCGGGAGGTAAAATACAGCCCGGACCGATCTTCCATTTTTTCCCCAGGCACTTTTTGAAAGTCTATCTCTTTGGAAAACCTTTTTCAAGCCCTCCAGCGGCTGAAGAAACTTAATCTTCTTGACCTCTGACCCCATCTATGTTGTTAAATATCGCGGTTCCGCATTGGTTTTACTTGACAACAATCCAATAAAGGAGGGGTGACCATGTTGGTGATGGACTGGATGAGCAAAACGCTTATTACTGTTGACGCAAATGATTCCATGCACGAGGCCATGAAACTGTTAAAAGAAAACAATATCGGCATGCTTCCTGTCATGAAAAATGGAAATCTTGTGGGGGTCATCACCGACCGTGATCTAAAGCGGCGATCCCCGTCCGATGCAACCACCCTGGAAGTACACGAATTGCTCTATCTTGTCTCAAAAATCAAAGTCAAGGAAATCATGACCGAAGATCCTGTCACCGTTCCCGTCGACCACACGGTTGAGGAAACTGCTCAGGTTCTCTTGAACCACGGCATATCCGGGGTACCGGTCGTTGACAGCGAGGGGAAGCCCGTCGGGGTAATTACCAAGACCGACCTATTCAAGGTCTTGATCTCTTTAACCGGCGTGGGGAAAAGGGGAATCCAGTTTGCTTTTCAACTCGAAGACAGACCGGGGTCAATAAAGGAAATTGCCGACATTATCCGAAAGCATGGCGGCCGGATAGTAAGCATATTAACCGCTTACAAAGGGGTCCCAAAGGGTTTTCGCAGGGTCTATATCCGCGTCTACGGGCTCGATCGGGCAAAACTCCCCCAGATTGAGAAGGCATTTAAAGAAACGGCCACCCTGTTATACATGGTGGATCACCGGGAGAATAAAAGGAGAATTTATTAAGGGAAAACGCCCTTTTTCACCAAAGATACTTTACCGCGGAGCAGATGACTCTATGGTATTGGATGATCATCTCATTGACACATTTGCCCCCGTTCCACCCGTTGTCGGTCTTGAAATTGCTATGGTGGGAAGTTCGTGTAACCTCTCAGGAGATGTTATTTTAACCGATTATGATTTCATCCAACGGTCGTTTTGGCACATGGTGGACATCCTTGTCGTCACGCCAGTATTTGATATCTCCATCAGGCCCCACAATATCTATCACGACCGTCTCCTTTGGTTTACCAAGGGCCAGAACAAGCAGTATCTCATAGCGAGGGAGTATATTCAGGTCCTTTCTAAGTTCCTCCTTGTTGATTGTGGCAATCATACAGCCACCAAACCCCCTCGAAGTGGCGCCCAGAATAATGGTTTGAGCCGATATCCCGTGGTCCCAGGCAACCGACTTGCTTATCTCGGTGTCTCCGAGCAGAATTATATAGGCGGATGGCCTCTCCCCCTCTTCCGGGCCTGGCCAGTCTTTTAGATAAGCGGCCCAAACAAGATTCTGAAAAATCAGACCATTCTTTTCGGGGTCAGCCGAAAGTATATATTTCAGTGGTTGCAGATTGCCCCCTGACGGAGAGTACCTCGCAAGATCCACAAGTTCTCTCAGCGTATCCATCCCTATGGCGGTTTCCTGATAAAATCTCCTGTAACTTCTGCTTCTTCGTACCACATCATCAATCATCTTATCCTCCTTTTGTTCGTTTTATCTTCGTTATTGTCATTTTCCGGCACATATTTACTCGCTTTCACCGGGACTTACGAAATAAAACAAAATCCCGCCTGCTATAAAGAGAAGCGAGATTGAGCTAATACTCAACCGTGATGCCACATCACTGCTATATCCCATGGATCTTACCAGCAGCCCGACGCCCCCCACCAGTAGAGGTCCAAAGACAGCGGCAAATTTGCCCACCATATTATAAAAACCAAAGTACTCGGCGGGTTTGTCAAGGGGAATCATCTTTGCATAGTATGAACGGCTCAGGGCCTGAATCCCTCCCTGCACAAGACCCACAACAATAGCCAGCATATAGAATTCATATGTATTTTGGATAAAACTGGCCCAGATGGAAACGGAAAGATACACGGCTATGGCAATAAAAATGGCCCGTCTGGCACCAATCTTATTCCCGATGTAACCAAATCCAAGGGCAGAGGGGAACCCTACAAACTGAGTGATCAGCAACGCAACAATCAAATCTTTGGATTCAAACCCTATGGAAATACCATAATCTACTGCCATACGAATAACCGTATGTACCCCATCAATATATAACCAGTATGCGAACAGAAAGAGAAAAATGGTCTTTAGATGACGGACTTCCCGAAAGGTATCTCTCAACTGCCAAAAACCTGCTTTCAGCGCACTTACCCTGGGCGCCGTCTTTCCGTCCGTTGGCTCTTTTACAAACAGGATGAGCGGAATTGTAAAGACCGCCCACCAAACCCCTACAGTGAGAAACGAGAACCTCACGGCACTTCCGGCATTTGCGAAACCAAATGTCGAAGGACTGAGAGTCATCCACACGTTTAAAGCGAACAAAAGCCCTCCCCCGAGGTATCCCAATGAATAGCCCAGCGTGGAGACAAAATCGATTCTCTTATATGAGGCAACCCCCGTGAGCAGAGAATCATAAAAGATATTCCCCCCGGAAAAACCGATCGTTGAAATCACATACACCGCCACTGCCATTGGCCAGTTTCCCTTTGAAACCATGTAAAGAGATGCGGTCATCACCACACCCATATACGCGAAAAAGAGAAGAAATCGTTTCCTCGAACTTCCCCTGTCAGCAATCGCGCCCAACAAAGGTGCCGCCAGGGCAACAGCGATACCCCCAAGGGAATTTGCCAAACCTAACCTGGCTGTACTCACAGTGGCATCTGCGCCAACGCTCCAGAATTCCTTAAAAAAAACAGGGAAGAACCCTGCCATAACAGTAGTCGCAAAGGCCGAATTGGCCCAG
>JAUVRS010000285.1 GCA_030597505.1 Desulfobacteraceae bacterium | reverse complement strand
TGAGGATGGCCAGTTCATCAAATACTGATGAAACCTGTTTCTTGTTTAGTCCGGTATTCAGGGCGATTTCACCAATGATTTCGGATTTGGTCATGGGTTTTTTCACTGCCGTTATCTTCCGGGTCGGGGTTGCTTTTTTTTGCTGTGCCTTTTTTGCCGTTTTCTTCTTAGCCATAAAGTCCTCCTTTTTTTGAGATTAAGGTTTTAAAATAATGAACACGCTTAGGTCAAACCACCCGGGGAAAATATAAAAGGTAAAACTTTCAGTAAAACCACATATATGATCGGGGCACTGGTGTCAACCTCTTTTCCACGGATTTTCCAAAAAACCACCGGTTATTTTTATCGGCTATTTTAATGTCACATAACGGTTTCAAGATTTGTAAGGATCCTGTCCTGTTCGCAATTTCTCCGTGCCATCTGCATTGTCAGAAAATAACTAAAATTCCAGGATATGAAAAGATGGTCCGGGTGATTATGGAATCGAAAACCGCTTTTTGGAAAAAGGCTGGCAAAATTTGTCTTGCGCGTCAATCCCCATTGAACCCTTCAATAGCTGTTTGGGCAGGGGGGGTGTTTAGAGGAATTTGATCAGGCCCCTGCCCGTGAAGAACGGACCCTGCGTGTGATTGCAGCATAGGCAAGGAGGTAAAAGGTTGCTGCTCCGAACGAAATCACCGTTCCCAGAGCCAGACCCACAGTGGGATATGCAAAGGAAATGGAGAGGGAATAAGCGATTAACGCTCCCAGTCCAATGGGAAAGTTCTTTATGATGGTGTGGACACTTTCTGCGCCGTATGTGTGGTGCACAATGAGCATGAGGGGAAAGAGGGTAATGGGAAAGGCCGAAAACAGGCCTGCCCAGGCAGGGCCAACCGTATGCGCTGCACCTGTGATCATCACGATGATAACGGCTGCGGAGAGCGCTCTTAGAAAAAGAACACGGTGGGTGAGCGAAACCCTCTTTTCTATCTTTTTGTTCTTGATGGATCGGAATAGAAACACAAACAAGAAAACGGCAGCAACAGGGATGCTTGCTGCCGTAATCGCGGTCACCGGGATAAGATGCGGGATAAAATGAAGCACCCACGCAGCAAGAAGGTATCCCAGAATGGCGGCGACTGACGAAAGAAAAATGATAAAGCGCTTACATGTGACAGACGCCCTGTAATAGCAGTAGACAAACACTTGGGACGCCACCAGACCCACCAGGGTATAAAGAGCGCTTTTGGCGGCGAACGCGGGTGATATCTCTACACCGTAAAAAAACAGTACGATGGCCGAGCCTAACGGGTAACCGGATAAAAGCCCAGCCACTTTCGGGCTCACTCGTTCGGCGACAAATGAAAGCAGCATCACAATAAAAATCGCTACCAGAATTTTTATCCAGATCAACATTTTTTAGCTGAAAAGTGACTCACTTTGATCCGCCCCGTTCTCTTCAGACCCCAAAAAGGGCAAGCCCTAACCAAACCCATCAGACTGTCAAGGGGCTTAACTTCCAAAGTCATTGATCACCCTTTGGTCATTTAAAAGTCTCAAGGTCTGGGTAAATATTCATTTTTGACAGGCGCGTCATTTCGCGGAGGTAGCGGCTTTTCCAGCCGTATTTTTTTAGACGCCGGTTGGTTATCAGTTTCAATACAGGTTTGAAGGCATAGATCCAAATTGTGGTCCATAACCGCATTTTTTTTCGCGCATAGGGAGATGGGTCCCACCATCCCAGAATCTTCTGTCGATGATACCACACCAGGTATTGAAGTTTTTCAGAATCAAGATGTTTGGTTTTGATATTTGCCCTGACGCCATCGTACCATCGATAATTGTTCCTGTTCGTTACAAGCCCCAGTTCGATCAACTCTTTGCGTAATCGGGTCTTGGGATAGGGCGTGAGTATTTGACAATAGGCGGCATCAATTTTGTTTTCGAGGAAAAAACGGTAGTTGTTGATAATCGCGGTTTCGTCATCTTCCGGAAAACCGAAAATCAATCCGCCGATAACCATCATGTCATACTTGTGGCAGTTGGCGACCGCTTGTTTGGATGCCTCTACAATGTTGCCCTTGCGGGTCGCCTCAAGGTTTTGTCTTGACGAACTCTCAATACCAAGAAAAATGGTTCTGAATCCAGCCTGGGCCATCTTTCTGACCATCTCTTCGTTTCGAGCCATTGAAATACAATCGGCCTGACCCGTGAGGACCAGCTTTTTGTATTTTCTTTGAATAATGGCGTCACATAAATCTATCACACGCTTCGGATCTAAGACCATGTTGTCGTCCACGACAAAGACCCATCTGGTTTTACGGTTATAATAAATATCATCCAGATCGGACAACACCCGTTCAATGGGAAAGGTCCTAAAGGAACGGCCGTACATGTGGTTCATGCTGCAATAACTGCATGAACGCGTGCATCCCCGTGAAGTTTCCAGGGCCTCAATCTTTGAATACATCAAATGATAACCCCAGGTCAGACGCCGTTTATCGCGGATGGGTAATTTGAGCCGAGCCAGATCAACCAGTTCGCCCCTTTTGTTGTGGACAAATCCATTGTCCTGTTTGTAGGAGAGAGAGGGGATCTCCTCCAAGCGATCTTTACCTTCCAGTGCCGCTGTCAATCGTTGAAACGCCATTTCGCCTTCCCCTCGGACCATAAAATCAATAAACCGGGATTCCGGCGCTGCAGCTATTTCTTTATACATCAATGTGGCATGATATCCGCCGATGACAATCTTGACTTTGGGAAACAACTCTTTGATGAGGGCCATAATTTTTCCACAGGTGTCATACTGCCATGCCATGGCCGACAGACCGATGAGGTCGGGCGCGATTTCCCCCAATATTTTTGTCAGATATTTCCGAATGCTACGTCGTTTACGGACTAGATCAATTACATATACATCGTGCATCTCATCGATGTTTGCACCGATACTCGCGATGCCAAGATTGGGTATGTGAACAGCACTTTCATGAACAAGAACCGGCACAACATCGGGCATTGAAATCAATACGATTTTCATGATGTCAAGGGAGTCATTCTGTTTTTTCTTTTATGCGCTTACTTCACCCTGTTTCTTGAAATGGAGGCTATCTCCTGCTGATAGGCCGCCGTGCGGATCGGGTTTTTCAGCACAGGATCATCAAAAACCCGCCACTCAGGGTGGTGCTATATCACTTCAGGGCTTTAGAAAAAGGATTGTTGAATGGTCGGGCCTTTTCTTTTTTTGACTTTTTACCTTCAGTCGCGGGCTTTTGAGGCTTTTTCCTTCTATTTTCCGGTTTTTTCCCCGCGCCCGCCTCATCCTTCATGGAGAGGGAAATCCGTTTCCTTTCAAGGTCCACATCCAGAACGGTGACCATGACCCGCTGGTTGACCTTTACTATCTGGTTGGGGTCTTTTACAAATCTATCTGCCAACTTACTGATGTGAACCAACCCATCCTGGTGGACCCCCACATCCACAAAGGCCCCAAAGGCTGTCACGTTGGTGACCACACCCGGCAGCTTCATCCCCGGGTTGAGGTCATCAATGGTGTTGACCCCTTCGGTGAAGGAGAGGGCTTCAAACTCCTCCCGGGGATCTCGCCCTGGTTTTGCCAGTTCTTCCATGATGTCGGTCAAGGTAGGCAGGCCTGTATTCTCGGTTACATAGGTCCGTAAATCGATCTTTTTTCGGAGTGTTTCATCATCAAGCAGATCCTTTACCGTGCAGCCAAGGTCCGTGGCCATGGTCTCCACGGTGTGGTAGGACTCAGGGTGGACGGCGCTGGCATCAAGTGGATTTTCTCCGCCCCTGATTCTTAGGAACCCCGCAGCTTGTTCAAACGATTTGGGACCCATGCGTTTTACCTTCCTCAGATGTTCTCTGGAGG
>JAUVRS010000065.1 GCA_030597505.1 Desulfobacteraceae bacterium | reverse complement strand
CGCCCGTTTGACTTGGATCGAGACGGGTTTGTCATGGGAGAAGGTGCCGGAATTCTGATTTTGGAAGAGTGTGAACAGGCCCTTGAAAGAGGCGCCCACATATATGCGGAGATAGTGGGATATGGTTTGACAGGGGATGCGTATCATGTGTCTGCCCCGGACCCCGAGGGCGAAGGCGCCGTCAACTGTATGAAAATGGCGCTGGATTATGCGGACATGTCACCCGATCAGATTGATTATATCAACGCCCATGGCACTTCTACAAAACTGAATGATCTGTCAGAAAATAAGGCCATAAGGACCGTGTTTGCGGAACACGCTCGAAAGCTTGCCATCAGCTCGACCAAATCCATGACGGGTCATCTCCTCGGGGGGGCAGGGGGCATAGAGGCTATTTTTACGGTACTTACGATCAAGCATGGTATCATTCCCCCCACAATCAATTATGAAACCCCCGACCCTGAATGTGATCTGGATTATGTCCCCAACGTGGCGAGGCGGGACAAGGTCGCAACAGGTATGTCAAACTCCTTTGGGTTTGGCGGAACAAATGCCTGTCTGATCTTCAAGGCCTTTGAGTCCTGAGCCGGATAAACCGGAAATTCAAAGTTGAAGATTGATAGTGTTGGGAACAAAATTCCTCAAATTTCCCACATCCAATTCTTCGGACTCAACATTTTCAAAACATTTCTGGGAGAAAAACCAATATGAATATCTTGCTGGGGTCAGACCACGGCGGGGTTGACCTGAAAAGGATATGCAAGGGTCATCTGGAGGGTTTGCCTGATTATGTCGTGGAGGATATTGGGGTGTTCAGTGAGGATTCAACGGATTATCCTGTGGTGGCTCACCGTGTGGCTCAGGCAGTTGCCGATGGTGAATTTGATCGGGGCATCCTGATCTGCGGCACGGGACTGGGCATGAGTATTGTGGCCAACCGTTACAAGGGGGTGCGTGCCGCCCTTTGCCACAATCTCTATACTGCACGGATGAGCCGGCTCCACAATGACGCCAATATACTGGTTATGGGCGGAAGGGTTATCGGCGTGGGCTTGGCCCTTGAGATGGTAGATCTTTTTCTGACAACCTCTTTTGAAGGCGGACGTCATCAGCGGAGAGTAGGACAGATCGATTAAAGGCCGTGCTTGACTCAACGATTTCCAACTTCCATTCCAAATCCTTTTAGAGGAGCCCCAATTGACAAGACCTTCCTGGACAGAGTATTTCATGACCATAACCAAGGTGGTTGCCAAGAGATCCACCTGTTTACGGCGTCATGTAGGCGCCATTTTAGTAAAAGACAAGAGGATATTGGCTACAGGCTATAATGGTTCACCGGCGGGTTTACGGCATTGTGAGGAGGTCGGTTGCCTGAGAGAGGACTCTTCAGTGCCTTCGGGTGAAAGACACGAACTCTGCCGAGGACTCCACGCAGAACAAAACGCCATTATCCAAGCTGCATATCATGGCATCCCGATTTCGGGGGCTACCGTTTTTTGCACCAATAAACCCTGTGTAATATGCTCCAAAATGATTATCAATGCAGGCATAACAAAAATCTGTTATGACCAGGACTATGATGATTCTTTGGCCGATCAAATGCTGGCAGAAGCTGATATTGAGATTGTGAGGTTTGCGTCATGAAATGTCCCTATTGTGCGAAGACTGACAACAAAGTCATCGATTCACGGCTCAGCAAAGATGGAAGAAGCATACGAAGACGGCGGGAATGTCTTGGATGCGAAAGGAGATTTACGACTTATGAGAAACTTGAAGATGTTCTCCCGATGGTGGTCAAAAAGGATGGTCGAAGGGAGGCCTTTAATCGGGAGAAAATAATTTCTGGAATTCGCAAGGCCTGCCAAAAACGACCTATCAGCATGACAAAGATAGAGGAATTTACCGACGTCCTGGAATCATATTTTCAAGAACTCGGCACAAAAGAGATTGAAAGCGCAGAGGTGGGTGAAAAGGTAATCAATGAACTGCGGGGGTGGGATGAAGTGGCCTATGTCCGGTTTGCTTCGGTCTACAGACAGTTCAGAGATATAAATGAGTTTATGGCCGAACTGGAGGGAATTCTCAAGTCAAAACAGGCAAGGCGGGACAAAGACCCTTAAGAATTGTTTTTTTTAGGTTTAAAGAGTTCAGGAGTTGATCTTGAACAAAACGGATTCAAAGTTTATGAGAGAGGCCTTGAGACAAGGCCGAAAAGGCTTGGGGCGTACATCACCCAACCCGGCGGTGGGCGCCGTGATTGTCAAAGAAGGAAAGATAAGGGCCCGCGGATATCACCAAAGGGCAGGGTTTCCCCACGCAGAGGTGGAAGCCCTCCATAAACTCGGGGGGCAGGCCAAAGGGGCCACCCTTTATGTGACCCTTGAACCATGTAACCACCTGGGAAAGACACCGCCGTGTACAAAGGCAATTCTAAAAAGCGGGATCCGGCGAGTGGTGGTTGGTATAAAGGATCCGAACCCTGACGTTTCAGGGGGGGGCTGCGAGTTTTTGAGAAATAATGGTTTGGAAGTGACCATCGGCGTTTTGGAATCGGAATGCCGTCGGCTGAATGAAGGCTATTTAAAGTTTGTTTCCCATAAACGGCCGTTTGTCATGGTAAAATCGGCCCTTACATTAGATGGATGGGCTGCCACATCCACAGGAGATTCCAGGTGGGTCACCAGTGAAAAATCAAGACGGTTTGTCCATGGACTAAGAAATCAGGCAGATGCTATAATGGTCGGGGTTGGAACGGTGCTCGCAGATGACCCTTCTCTTACCACACGTCTTCAAAAAGGGCATGGCAAGGATCCGCTGCGGGTTGTCGTTGATACGAATCTGAGGACACCCCAGGATGCCAGGGTCCTAAATCCAGAGTCCAGCGCCCGGACCGTGATCGCGGCTGGTGCTCATAACCCCCGTGAAAATGTGAAAAAATTTAAGAGAAAAGGGGTTTCTGTTATTATTTGTCCTCTCAAAGACGGCAGGGTTAACCTGGCTGCGGTAATGGATATGTTGGGAAAAAAGTCTGTGATGACACTTCTGGTGGAGGGCGGAGCCTCTATCATCGGTACAATGATTCGGGAAAGACTGGTTGACAAATTTTTTATCTTTACAGCGCCAAAGCTCCTGGGCGGGGATGATGGTGTTTCCATGGCAAGCGGCACCGGGGCGGGACGAATGAATGATTGTCTGAAATTGAAGGACCTCCAGGTGAAACGCTTTGGTGAGGACATCCTCACCACGGGTTATCCGAACTACGGGTAGTATTGTCTTTTACAGTTTCTGCAAATCATAGGATGTGCCACATATACCAAAAGTTAGTTCGCTACGCCCCCGATTGGGGGCTGAGGAACAAGGGAACGACTGACATTTCTCCATATTGTACACTTTGTAAAACAGTTGATTAGAACAGGTTATGACAAATGTTCACCGGTCTGGTAGAAGGGATTGGTAAGATAAAAAACATCCAGCGCACTCATGATGATATGAGAGTGTCTGTTATTCCTTTTTTTCAATTTACAGATTGCCGGATGGGCGATAGTGTTTGTGTTGATGGCGTGTGTTTGACGGTTACAGATATAAAAGAGGGGGCATATACCATGGATGTTTCTGGTGAGTCCCTTTTACGAAGTACCCTGGGTTATCTTCGAGAAGGCAGCGAGGTAAATCTGGAGAGGGCCTTGCGCCCAACGGATCGTTTGGGAGGACACCTTGTCTCCGGCCATGTTGACGGGACCGGAAAAATATTAAAAAAGGAAGCGAGACAAAAGTTTTCGCTTTTGAGAATAGGGATTGACCCGCAACTCTCACGATATACCATTGAAAAGGGATCCATCGCGGTTGACGGTATTAGCCTGACCATTAATCGTTGCGAGGATAGATTTTTTGAAACCAACATAATACCTCAAACTACCAGGGAAACGACCCTTTTGAAAAAAAGAATTGGAGATCTGGTTAACCTGGAGACCGACCTGATCGGAAAATATGTAGAAAAGTTCTATCTGAGAGATCAACAAAAACCACAAAAAAATACTTCTTCAAATATTGATTTTGAAATGCTCGTTGAGCAAGGATTTGGTGATTAATATGGCTGTGGCACGCATTAAAGAAATATTGGAAGACCTGAAGGACGGTAAGATGATAATCCTTGTGGATGACGAGGATAGGGAGAACGAAGGGGATCTTACCGTTGCTGCGGAAAGGATAACCCCAGAGGCCATAAATTTTATGACAAAGTACGGTCGCGGGCTTGTCTGTCTGGCTTTGAACCCTGAAATCGTGGATAGCCTGAAGCTTCAACCAATGGTCCATGATAACCGGTTACCTTATAAGACCGCTTTTACCATATCTATAGATGCTCGGGACGGTGTGACAACGGGTATATCAGCGACAGACAGGGCACATACGGTCTTAACCGTTGTGGCGGACGGCGCCAAACCTGAAGATCTCGTGCAACCGGGACACATTTTTCCATTACGCGCCAGAAGGGGAGGGGTGTTGTTCAGGACGGGCCAGACCGAAGGTTCGGTGGATCTCGCCCGTCTTGCGGGGTTAAAGCCCGCTGCCGTGATCTGCGGAATTATGAGAGAAGATGGCTCTATGGCCCGGATGCCGGACCTTGAGAAGTTCAGCGAAAAGCATGGGATCAAGATTGCTTCCGTGGCCGATCTGATTGCCTATCGAATGCGCACCGAGTCATTTGTGCATAAGGCGGCCGAGACAATTTTGCCAACACCCTTTGGCGAGTTCAAGGCTATTGCTTTTGCAAATGATATTGATGATTATGAGCACCTTGCCCTTGTCAAGGGCGAAATCGATCCTGAGAAAGAAATATTGGTTCGTGTCCATTCCGGATGTCTGACGGGAGATGTCTTTGGGTCCCACCGATGCGATTGCGGGGAACAGCTCAAAAAGGCCATGTCAATCGTTGAGCAGGAAGGTCTGGGAGTAATCCTCTATCTTCAACAGGAGGGCAGGGGGATTGGCCTTGCAAATAAACTAAAGGCGTATGCCTTACAGGACAAGGGTTTTGATACGGTGGAAGCCAACGTGAAACTTGGATTTGGGGCAGATTTGAGGGATTATGGGGTAGGGGCACAGATCCTGGTCTCCCTGGGTGTCAAAAAAATGCGGCTGATCACCAACAACCCAAAAAAAATCATTGGTCTTGAGGGCTACGGGCTTGAGGTGACGGGAAGGGTTCCGGTTGAGTGTGAACCAAGACCTGAAAATCGGGAATATCTGTTGACCAAGTGTCAAAAATTGGGACATCTGATGAAGCAACTTGAAGGGTAGTGGCAGAGGTTTGGATTGGGCAGACAATCTTTGAATCTTTAGGGATATTTTTAAGGGAGGAGCAAATGGTCGATACAGTGGAAGGCCGGCTGTCGGCTGAAGGGTTTCGGTTTGCAATTGTCGTGAGCCGGTTTAATGATTTTATCTGTTCCAGACTGGCGGAAGGGGCCACGGATGCCTTACTTAGACATGGGGCTGATGCGGAGACACTGAAGATTGTAAAGGTCCCAGGGGCCTTCGAGATCCCACTTGTGGCAAAAAAACTTTCCCAGAGCGGTCACTATGATGCGGTCATTTGCGTCGGCGCCGTCATAAGAGGTGCCACATCGCATTTTGAATATGTGGCGGCAGAAGTATCAAAGGGAATAGCCAGCGTTGCCCTGGAAACCAACGTTCCCATCACCTTTGGTATCTTAACCACAGACAACCTGGAGCAGGCCATAGAGAGGGCGGGCTCAAAAGCGGGAAACAAGGGCTTTGAGGCCGCGATGGTGGCCATTGAAATGGCCAATCTTCTCAAGAAATTGGAATAATCCGCCCCTGTTTTTTTCTGACAGTGATTGTCTGCTCAAACGGGTAAAAAAGTGGGTTTTTCAAGAATGAGTACGTTTTCTTAAAAAATGGGTAAAAGACGAAGAGCCCGAGAACTTGCTATCCAAGTTCTTTTTTATATGGAAGTAAACCCCGCTGAACCGGAAGAAGCGTTTGATCTGGTATGTCAAAATTTTGACGGAGGGGAGACAATTGGCCCCTTTTCAAGAGAGCTGGTATTAGGTGTGTATGAAAAAAAGTCAGAATTGGATAGGCTTATCATCCGGGCATCCAAGAACTGGCGATTAGAGCGCATGCCGTATGTGGACCGGTCAATCCTGAGGATGGCAGCATTTGAAATATTGTACATGGAAGATGTCCCTCCCAAGGTTTCCATTGATGAAGCTGTGGATATAGGGAAGAGGTTCGGGACAGAAGACTCTGGCAGCTTTATAAATGGAGTCCTGGACAACATATACGGCGCCTTGGTCCAAAAGGGCCGGTTAAAGAAAACAGAGAAATAAAATATCGGAGAGTCATCTGTTATGAAATATGATCCCCAGAAATTGGAACCCATGTGGCAGGTTTACTGGGAAAAGGAGGGTTTGTTCAAGTCTGCCGAAGACGCTTCCAAAGAAAAATATTATCTTTTAGAAATGTTTCCCTACCCATCCGGGAAGATCCATATTGGACACGTACGAAATTATACCATTGGTGATGTGGTAGCAAGATATATGCGGATGCGCGGGAAAAACGTTTTGCATCCCATGGGGTGGGATGCCTTTGGAATGCCCGCGGAAAATGCCGCCATAGAGAACAACACCCACCCCGCCAAGTGGACCTTTGATAATATAACGGCCATGAAGAAACAGCTCAAGAGAATGGGCTTTAGCTATGACTGGGACCGTGAACTGGCCACGTGCGACCCGAAGTACTATCGCTGGGAGCAATTGGTGTTCCTAAAGATGTATGAAAAGGGCCTGGCCTACAGGAAAAAGACACACGTGAATTGGTGTGAGAGTTGCCAGAGTGTCCTTGCCAACGAACAGGTCGAGGACGGGTGTTGCTGGCGTCATACCGACAAGGAAGTGATCATAAAGGAGATGGATAGCTGGTTTTTGAAGATAACTGACTATGCCGATGATATCCTTGAGTTTTGCGAAAAGCTTCCGGGATGGCCTGACAGGGTCTTGACCATGCAAAAGAACTGGATCGGAAAAAGTCATGGGGCGCTCATACGGTTCCCCTTGGATGGTTCCGACGAGGTCATCGAAACTTTTACCACACGACAGGATACGGTCTATGGCGCAACCTTTCTCTGTTTTGCACCGGAGCACCCCCTGGTCAAAAAGATTATAAAGGGATTGCCTCAGGAAAAAGAAGTGACTAATTTTGTGGAACGTATCCTCAAGATTGAGAGCTTTGTACGAACCGCAGATTTTACCACCAAGGAAGGCGTTTTTACCGGGAGATATTGTATAAACCCGGTAACAGAGGAGAGGATCCCCATCTTTGTGGCCAATTTTGTCCTGATTGAATATGGCACCGGGGCAATTATGGCTGTTCCGACCCATGATCAGAGAGATTTTGAGTTTGCAAAAAAATACGGTTTGAAACTCAGGGTAGTAATCCAAAATCCGGATGGGAATCTGGAGAAAGAAACCATGGAGGAAGCCTATGTGGGCCAGGGGGCCCTGGTGAATTCCGGCCCATTCAATGGCCAACAGAATCTAGCAGCACTGGAAAGTATTGCCGAATACCTGGAATCAAAGGGAATGGGGCACAAGACCGAGAACTTCAGGATCAGGGATTGGGGTATATCGCGACAACGTTATTGGGGAGCGCCCATTCCAATTGTCTATTGTAAAAAATGCGGGACAATGCCGGTACCTGAAAAGGATCTCCCCGTAGTGCTCCCTCTGGATCTGGATATGAGGCCAAATGGAGGTTCCCCTCTGCCATTTGAGCCTTCCTTTTATAAAACCACCTGCCCTGTGTGCAAGGGAGAAGCCAGACGTGAAACAGATACCATGGATACTTTTGTGGAATCATCCTGGTATTTTGATCGGTATACCTGTCCTGATTACGAAGAAGGCCCGTTAGACCCAAACAGGGTTGATTATTGGATGCCTGTTGATCAGTATATCGGGGGTATTGAACATGCCATCCTCCACCTCCTTTATTCCCGGTTTTATACCCGGGTGCTGAGAGACCTTGGCTATCTTAAAGTCACCGAGCCTTTTACAAAGTTGCTGACACAGGGAATGGTGTGTAAAGAGACTCAGGAGTGTAAAACACACGGGCTTCTTTACCCCTTTGAAGTTAAAGATGGCCTCTGTGTGCATTGTCATACTCCGATCAAAACCGGCAATATTGTCAAGATGTCCAAATCAAAGAGAAACGTGGTGGACCCCCAGGGTCTGATAGATCAATACGGCGCCGACACCCTTCGTATGTTCTGTCTCTTTGCCTCACCCCCTGACAAAGATCTGGAGTGGAATGATCAGGGGGTTGAGTGGTCATCCCGATTTCTTACTCGCCTCTGGCGGCTGGTGACCGATCATCTGGAAGGGCTTAAAGGGACTGATCTCTATAAAGAACAGGGGGGACTCCCAGAATCCTTGAAGTCACTCCACCGGAAGACTCACCAGACCATCAAGAAGGTTACCGGTGATATTGAGAACCGTTTTCACTTCAATACGGCGATTGCAGCGATCATGGAATTGGTCAATGAGGTAAATCATTTTTTAAATAGCGAGGTGAAAAAAGACCAAACCGCATGGTCGGTTGTTCGGGAAGCGGTGGAGGCCGGAGTGGTTTTGCTTTTTCCAATCGTGCCTCATATCACGGAAGAATTGTGGCGCATGCTTGGTCATAAAAAAAGTCTTGTGGAAACACCCTGGCCCGAATATAGCGGGGCGGCGCTGGAGGAACAGAAAAAACTGGTTGTCCTGCAAGTGAATGGTAAATTGAGAAGCAAGATAGAGGTGCCTGCTTTTTATGGGGACGCGGAAATTGAGGCACAAGCATTGGCTGATGAGAGGATTCAGCATTTCACCAAAGGAAAACCGATTAGAAAAGTGATTGTGGTCCAAAAAAAACTTGTGAATATTGTGGTGTGAGGCGGGTGATTGAACGCTTACATAAAAATCCGGTGTCATAGATTTATCAAGATAATGTGCGGTCAGAATGGAAAGTTTAAATGTCTGTCCATCCTCTTGTTGGTCTTGTCCACTTCCGGTTGCGGGTATCATCTCCAGGCCACCGACAGGCCGATGGGTGGGCTCCAGATAGATAGTTTATCCATCCCTCTTATGGCCAGCCCCTCTTCTTCGCTTGGTTTTGAAGGGTACTTTACAAAGGTAATCCGCAGAGAATTTTTGAGCCAGTCAAAGATTCCTTTTGCCTCAAAGGATAAGGCCGCAGCGGTCCTGATCGGACATGTCCGTGAAATTCGAACTGAACCGGTGGGTTATCGTTCCACCAGCAAAACTGTCAACGGCAGGACCTATAACTATGAGACCACGAGTTCCCGCTGGTTAATAATGAGACTGGATGCCAAACTGCTGGACAGAAAAACGGGAAAAATTATTTGGGCTGAAAAAAGTATGGAGGAAAGGGTTACCTATAACTTGGGCACTGATTCCACCGGAACACCAGACCCCCTTAAGACGCGGTATAATCAAAAAAAAGCCACAGAAAAAATTGCGCAACTTTTTGCTCAAAGATTCTATCTGAAGACCATGGAAAGGTTTTGATGTCGGGAGATCTAGGGCCCGAAAAGGTCTTGAAACAACTCCAAAACGGGCAATTATTTCCGTTTTACCTTTTTTATGGAGAAAACAAATTTTTACTGGAAAGGGTTTTAAACGAATTTCGTCAAACCCTTATCCCGGCGGAAGCAAGAGATTTTAATCTCCAGGTTTATTATGGCGGGAAAGGAGAAACGGCTCACCCGTCAGAGATTGTTGATACTGCAAGGACCTTTCCCTTTATGTCTGAAAAAAGGCTGCTTATTGTTCGTAGGACGGACGCCATTCCCTCCGCAGCCCTTGAAGATTTTATCCCGTACCTCGAAGATCCTACAGAATCCACCTGTCTGATATTTATTTCTTCAAAGGCAGATTTCAGAAAGATCTTTTATAAAAAAATCAGGAAATTCGGAAGGGCCGTCAATTTCAAAGAACTCTACGATAACCAGGTGATGCAATGGATTGCAAAAACGGCGAAGGACCTGGGGTTGAATATGGAACCAGAAGCCCGTGCCTGTCTGCATCAGATCGTAGGAAACCAACTTATGGATCTTTTTTCAGAGTTGGAAAAACTTTACGTCCGTTTTGGAAAAACCCCTGTGGGTTTGGAAGAGGTAAGAGCTTTGGCGATCCACAGCCGCAATTACACAATTTTTGAACTTATAGATCAATTATCATTCAAACGGTGTGCCCAATCAATTTCCGTACTGCACAGATTTTTGGAAATGGGGGACTCCCAGTCTTCACTGGGGCTGGTTGGAATGCTGGTCCGCCAGATGCGCATTTTGTGGCAGGCCAAGACTGTTATAAAAAAGGGGGGGAATACGTCCCAAATAGCCGGAAAGGCGGGTGTGCCGGTCTACCTGGTGGACAAAATAATTCGGCAGACAAGAAATTGGAGCCAAAACGACCTTGAACAGG
>JAUVRS010000280.1 GCA_030597505.1 Desulfobacteraceae bacterium | reverse complement strand
TACTGATTGCCGAATCGGATGACAAGCGACTTGATTTTATTAAAAACCTTCATACCATTGAGCGGGGCGAGATTCTTCAGGCCACGGATCAGGACACGAAAGGCTGATAACGGATTCCCCAAGCCTTTTTTGGACGCAGCTGGTCTTCTCTCACCACAAACTGCTTAACCTATTTGTTTCTTCCCTTCTCATTCCGCCGGGCCAATCATTATAAAAGCCAAAAGCGTCAATAATCAAAGTTGTTTTTGCGCAAGCTCTAAGGATGTACAAATGGGCAATTTGGAAATAGATTTTGCCGGCGTCAAATTCCGGAACCCGCTTATCCTCGCCTCGGCCACAACGGGTTGGGACGGCGAACGGTCAAACCATGCGTGGCGTGCAGGGGCCGGTGGTGTGATCCCAAAGAGTTTTGCACCGCCAAGCAAGTGGGGGCAACACCCCCGAACGGGCCGGATGAAGCTCATCAATGTCAACAAAACACGGATCGGTATGGTAAATATCGAATTGTATACCACCATAACCCTGGAGGATTGGCTCGACCGGGAACTTGACAAGGCCTGTGAAGGCCACAGCTCGATCATAGCGAGTGTTGTGGCCCACCCGGATCCTGAAGATACCGCACAAAAGGCAAAAATTATAGAAGATACGGGTAAGGTGGTCATGTTTGAAATCAACGTCTCCTGTCCCATGCCGGCCGGCGATGACAAGGTGGGATTTCAGATGGGCAATGATCCGGAGACCTGTTACCGGCAGATACAGGCGGTCAAGAGACGAGTCTCCCTTCCTGTAGGGATTAAATTGACCCCAACCACACACAATATGGTTCCCATCGCCCAGTCTTGCGAAAGAGCAGGCGCGGATTTTTTGACGATCGCCAACTCCGTGCGTTCCTTTGCGGGTGTTGATATTGTCACCGGTATGCCCCGGTTGTGCGCCTACGGCGGGTATACAGGTCCTGCCATCAAACCTATCACCCAGCGTCACGTATCTGAGGTGGCAAAGGCAGTGGATATCCCCATTTCAGCTGTGGGGGGTGTCAGCAATTGGGAAGATGTCGTCGAATACATGATGATAGGGGCTACGACCATCCAGATATGCACAAGCATCATGTGGCATGGATATGATCATTTCGGGAAGATTCTCGATGGTCTGTCGAGCTATATGGTGCGGGAAAATCTGGATTCCCTTGAATCAATAAAGGGAAAGGCATTGCCTCATATCGTACCCATCGAAGAACTGGCGAAAAAGGCGCCTCTGATGGTACAAGTGGATGGCCAGAGGTGTATCAACCTGAAAAAAGGGGGGTGCAAGCTCTGCGGAAAATCGTGTTTTTATGGCGCAATCGAATTCGATCCCCGTTTGACCCTTTATCAGGAAAACTGTGACGGTTGCGGATTGTGTGTGGAAATGTGCCCGACCGATGCCTTACAGTTGATCCCGGTGTCGTAGAGGGTTTCGGGACGACCTTGATCGAGCGCTGTACAGAGGGATGGAAATGATTGATTTGACCATCAACGAGAAACAGTTGGAGAAGGCCGTTGCGCGTGCAAGGGAAAAAAATATCCTGATCCCTACGTTCCGGCAGCAGGCTGATCCGGGTCTGATCCCCAAGACAATAAAAGAGGCGTTAAAGGAAATCGGGCTTTGGGATTTCAATTCTCGTAATCTTTTTAGGATCACCTGGAAAAATGAGCCCGTGGGTTTTGGCGGAGGGTTCGGCGATGTGAATTGTATGGAAATTCCATCGGAACTATCCGGGGTCAACGCCAGGATCATCGCCCTGGTGGGTAAGTGGTTTCCCACCGGCGCCCACAAGGTCGGAGCCACGTTTGGCTGTCTTGTACCCAGGCTGATCACAGGGCAATTTGATCCAACCCGGCAAAAAGCGGTTTGGCCTTCGACCGGGAATTTTTGCAGAGGCGGGGCGTATGATGCAACGCTTCTTGGCTGTGAATCCATCGCCATTCTCCCTGAAGGAATGAGCCAGGAGCGGTTTGACTGGCTGTCGGGGGTTGCCGGTGAAGTCATTAAGACCCCGGGTTGTGAAAGTAATGTCAAGGAGATCTTTGATAAGTGCCGGGAATTGAGAGATACCCGCAGGGACATCTCTGTCTTTAATCAGTTTGAGGAATTTGGCAATTACCTCTGGCATTATGAGATCACGGGACAGGCAATAGGATCAATTCTTAAAGAGGCTATGTCAAATGGCGGCCGCTATGCCGGCTTTGTTTCTCAAACGGGTTCAGCAGGAACCCTGGGCGCGGGGGATTACCTGAAGGAAATTTTTCCCTTGAGCAGGATCGCCGCTGGTGAGGCGCTCCAGTGCCCCACGCTCCTTATGTGTGGCTACGGCGGACATCGCATCGAAGGCATAGGCGACAAACACGTTCCATGGATCCACAATGTCAGAAATACGGATATGGTCATGGCCGTTGACGATAATGCGTGTATGAACTTAACCAGACTCTTTAACGAACCGGCAGGCCATGATTTTTTGTTCCAACAGGGGGTTAGCGAGGAGACCATAAAAAATCTGCCCCTTCTTGGTATATCCAGCATCGGAAATTTGCTCTGTTCCATCAAATTTGCAAAGTATTATGAATTAACCGATCGGGATATCGTATTAACAGTATGGACAGATTCAATGGATCTTTATAAGACCCGTTTGAACGAAATGGAGGAGTCGTTTGGGCCTTATTCGGAACTTCGAGCTGCAAAAGATTACCACCGGTACCTTATGGGAGAATCGACAGCAAACACTCGTGAACTGACCTATTACGACCGGAAGCAGATCCACAATCTAAAATACTTTACCTGGATAGAGCAGCAGGGCAAAGATCTGAATGAGTTGAATGCACAGTGGTACGATTATCCTGACTACTGGGAGCGAATCCGGCGGCAGGTGGAGGATATTGACAGATTGATAGAAGCATTCAACGATAGTACAGGGCTTTCCGCCCCTTGAGATAACTTTTTATGCACCCTATCAGGACTTCCAGCCTTATGGCCGCCCGGGAGTCCACATGGAGAAGTCCAGCCAGTAACGCTCAAAAGACGCATCTTGAAGAGCACCAATCATTTGCGTGCTCCACTCGGTCCCTCGGGCAGCCTCTTTCCATACATCCGAATCAGGGAGGTTTGGAGAGAGCATTTCATACATTGCCAGAAATTCCTGATCCCCGGTGGATGCACCGTGAACCTTTCGTTCCTCAGTAGCGACATCCGAAATCTTTCTGTCCGTGCGATATAGACGTCCCCGCAAAACCCCTTTAACCGCACACAACCGGGGCAGATGCTCCTCCCTATACCAACGTATCACCTCATCGGCACCGCCAGGTTTATCCGGAGGATTGGTCCGCACCAGTAACAGATAGGGAGCATCGGTGGCTGGTTGTTTCCCCTCGGTAGTAACCAGGCTATAAATGACCCGCATGGATTTGCGAAAATGACCGATAGATTCTCGCGTCCAGAGGGTTGGGTTGTTTTGGCGATCGAGGTATGGCTCGCTCTCCATCACATCGGCCGTGTCGGTTTCGTAAACCATAAAAAAATCACGCTCACCTCCATGTGCCCTGTACCGATGCCCCACATGAAATCCGGGAATGCTGACACGTTCCGCCATGTGTTCGCAATTGTGCCATTTGATATATTCCAGTTGGTAATCCGCATCAATGTCGGCCCAGAAGGCCAGAAGTCCCTCAGGTTCAGGGTGTGTCATGGTTTTTCCTCCCTCAATGCGTCTACAAAACGCTTTTTGAATCTTGTTGTTGCGGTTTCGTAATTACTCACGTAGTCAGGCTGAAGCTGTTTAGACTGAAGGTTGAAGAGGTCAAAAGAGCACGATTGCCTCCCTTTGGCGGAAAAACAGCCGATTCTCGCACCAGACATGGTTTCAAAATGCGCCGTATCTTCGCTTTTCCTAATCCCGCGTTCCGCGGG
>JAUVRS010000179.1 GCA_030597505.1 Desulfobacteraceae bacterium | reverse complement strand
CCCTCAAACCCCATAACCGCAATCCTTACTGCCCCATGAGAAACGAGCGGGACCACGTTGAAACCAACACCCGAAACATCCAACGCATCCAGATACCCCTTCATCGTCGTCCAGTCCCAGCCTATGTCCCCCGCCATGAGAAAACTCGTATAGTTTCGTAGAAGATCGAGAGTATCCGTGTTGACCGGTACCGGGGACAATCCACAGTTCCCCACAACAAGGGTCGTTATTCCCTGTCTCAAAAAACTCCCCAGGATGTCCATATGATTTTTCAGGGGCAAAACAAAATCAGCATGGCTGTGAGAATCCATAAATCCTGGGGATACAACCAGCCCCTTGGCTTCGATCACAGTCGTTGTGAGACCAACAGGAATAGCACCGATCTTGGCTATTTTTCCATCCAAAATGCCAATATCTGCACCATACCAAGGGTTTCCCGTACCATCCACGATCTTTCCATTCTTCAAAACCAGGTCAAACATTGAAATACACCTCACAATTCTTTTGATGCCTAGCCGACAACATCCGGAATGCTACGTGGCGCAAAGATATTTTACCTTGATGGCCTCATTTTTTTCCAGTTCGTCAGGGGACGATTCATAAACAATCGTGCCCTTGCTGATGATAAAAACATGATCAGAGACCCCTAATGCCAGAGGTAGATTTTGTTCCACCAACAGAATTGAAAGCCCCTGTTCTTTTAACTGGCCGATAATGGTCCCGATATCCCGGACAATTTTTGGCGCAAGACCTTCGGAGGGTTCATCCATCAGGAGCAAATCCGGGTTGGTCATAAGGGCCCGCCCCACGGCAAGCATTTGCTGTTCTCCCCCACTGAGGAGATCCCCCTTGAGATAAGCTCGTTTCTCAAGAATGGGAAACTGGGAATAGACCCTGTCCAGAGTCCATTCTATTGCCTTTCCACGGCGTCTTGCTGCCATGGTGAGATTTTCTTTTACACTTAGGGACGGTAATATCTTTCGCCCTTGAGGAATCAGTCCAACACCCATTTTGGCGATGCGGTACGGCTTCAGATTTGTTATGTCTTTTCCTTTAAACCACACCACCCCTGCCCTTGGAGGGGTGAAGCCAATAATGGATCGAATGGACGTGGTTTTTCCCATGCCGTTTCGGCCCAGGAGCGCCACGATAGACCCCTCGCTAACGGCCATGGATACACCGTGGAGGACATAACTTTCCCCGTAATAGGTATGAATATCAGCTAATTTTAAAATAGTCGACGAATCAGTCGAGGCCCATGTAGATTTCTCTGACCCTTTTGTCTGATTCAATTTCATCCGGTGTTCCATCCGCTATAATTTCCCCGTAATGGAGTACGATAATACGTTGCGCCACCTCAAATACCAGTTCCATATCATGGTCAACGATCAGCACGGTGTTGCTCGATTCAAGACCCTTGATGACGCCAATGATCTCCAACCCTTCCTCTTTTGTCAGGCCTGCACTGGGTTCGTCCAGAAGAAGCAGTTTCGGTTCAAGGGCCAGACCGAGATCAATTTCCAGTCGTCTTTGTTCCCCGTAGGCCAGGGTGCTCACCGGCTCATTTCTTTTCTCCCACAACCCAAGGGTTCTTAGTGTCTGAACGGCCTTATTGTGTACATCAGTAAAACCCTCAATTGGGCGAAACATCTTAAAGCGGCTCGATCTGGTCCCGTGAAGGGTGAGCAACACATTGTCCATTACGGTCAGTTTCTGAAAAAGGCTGATGATTTGGAATGCCCGCGCCTGGCCGAGATGAGCTCTTTTGTACGTCGGCAGGGCAGTCACATCCTTTCCAAAGAAATGGATGCTGCCCGATGTTGCCGCGAGTTGTCCGTTGATGAGGTTAAGCAGGGTGGTCTTTCCGGCGCCGTTGGGTCCGATAATTGCCACCCGATCCCCCACCTCAACCGAAAAGGTGACCCTGTTTACTGCCTGCACCCCTCCAAATTGTTTAGACAGCCCTTCAACCCTCAACGATTCCATAACGATGACTCACTTTTTCCCAGATTTTCCAGAGATAGACACCTATGCCCTCTCTTGCAAACATGATGGTCAAGACAAACAAACCGCCCAGTATCAACGGCCACCGCTGGGGCAGAAAAATGCTGGCAAAGGTCTCCACAAAGATAAAGACTGCCGCGCCGATGACCGGACCAAGGAACGTTCCCAGCCCTCCCATAATTGCCATCACCATGGGAAGGAAGGAAGTGGCGATACCCAGGTGATTGGGAGAAACAAAGAAATTATAATAAGCAAACAGGACGCCGGCGATCCCGGCAAAGGCACCTGAGATCACCAGGGCAGTGTATTTATAAAGCCACACATTATACCCCACGGCCTCCATCCTGGATTCATCCTCTCTTATGCCCACCAGGGCAAGCCCAAAAGGGGAACGAACCAGACGATACAGCAAGATGCAACTGATGATAAAGCAGATCAAGACCATGTAATAAAAAGAGGTCGTATCAAGACTAAAACCCGGGATGCCCAGATCCGGCAAGTTGATGCCGGTGATCCCCTGCATCCCCTTGGAACTGAGCCATTTCACGTTCCACGCGAGGCTGTAGAGCATCTGACCCAACGCAAACGTCACCAGGAGAAAATAGATACCCGTAACCCGCAGGGCAACAATCCCGAAAAGGGCGGCAACAAACGTTGCCAAAAGCAACCCAAACGGGGCGGTGATCCAGAAAAGATCGACATTGTAGTGGAGTTTTAACAGGGCAACGGCGTAGCCGCCGGCACCAAAAAAGGCGGCATGACCAAGGGAAAGAAGACCCGCGTAGCCAAAAACCACGTTGTAACTCATGGCGAAAAGGGCAAATATCAGAAATCGGGTCATCAGCCCCTGACCGTATCGGGACAGGAAAAGAGGAATTATGGCAAGGATCAGGGCCCCGGCAAGATAGGGGACCGTTGTCATTATGGAATTTTTGTCTGTTCTGCGGTTGGCAACTACCATTTTCAGATTTTTCTCCCAAGAAGACCCGTGGGGCGAACGATCAAAACAATAATCATGGTCAAATACATGGTAAACATGGCCATTTGGGGGAACAGCGCTTTCCCGAAGGCATCAATCACCCCGATCAGAATCCCTCCCAGAAGCGCCCCCTGTATGGACCCCACACCCCCAACAATAATGACAATCAAGGCAAGGAGCAGCACCTCCATTCCCAGATCGGTCCGGACACCCAGCAACTGAGCCCCTATGACACCCGCCGCTCCCGCAATAAAAGAAGAGATAAAAAAGATGACCGCAAAGGCCAGTTCAAGATTTATCCCCAGCCCCATGGTGGTTTCCTTGTCATCCATACCCGCACGAACAATGGCACCCATCCGGGTCCTGTCCTGTAACCACCACAATCCAACCCCGAGGATAAGCCCAAACAGGATTATGGCTATCCGGGCCTTTGGATAGGCCCTCCCCATTATCTCAAACGAGCCCGTCAGGAACTTGGCCGTGAACGGCATTCTGGGCCACCCTCCCCACACCCAGAGACACACGTTGCTCAGGATGTAGACAAACCCAAAGGTCAACAGGACCTGCTCATTGGGCTGTTTATAAAGATGGCGTAACAAACCCCGTTCCATGGCAAGCCCCACCAGCCCGGCAGCGAGGCCGCCGGCAAGAATGCCGAGCCCAAGCGTGGCACCCAATTTCACCGCCACTGTCCAGCCCACAAAGGCGCCGACCATATAGAAAGCCCCATGTGCCAGATTTGTGATCCCCATCGCCCCAAGAACAATGGACATGCCCGAGGCGATGAGAAACAACACCATGCCATAAGACACCCCATTGAGGAGGTTGATTACGAACCAGGACATTGTGTTTCCTCAAACAGCAACTGAAATGACCTCCCACTGAAATGGTCTCAAAAGGGGGCGGAGGCAATAAACGCCTGACCGCCCCCGGGAGGATTATTACTTCTTCAATCTTGGATCTTCTACCGCTTTATAGGTTTTTATAGGATCCCAATAATATTGGTCTCCTTTTTTCTTGAGTTCCACAATATAATTATTTACAAGGGCAACCCCTTCCGGGCTGACCGCCAGGGGGCCCTGAGGCGTATCGATCTTCACCTTCAGCAGGGCGGGCCACAATTTGTCAAAGGAATCATCACCACCCGTAGCCTTTAATGCGGCAAGGATGGTTTTGGTGATGGCATAGGAATTGGCTTCGAGTCCACCGGGGGCCTGGCCAAATCTCTTGGTCATCTTTTTGACCCATGTCTTGTTGATGGCAGTATCCATATCAGCCATATAAAGCGCCTGCCCCTTTAGCCCCAAGACCCAATCGCCCAGTTGAGAGGTTATCTGTTGAGGCATATCAGCCGCCAGGGTTGTCCCCAACAGCGGGATCTTGATCCCAAAATCGCGATATTGCGACAAAAAAAGCTGCGCGGCTGATGGGCCTTCCACAAAATATCCGATGGTATCGGCCTTCTTCAAAGAAGTAAGATAAGGGCCGAAATCTTTGTTTCCCACTGGCCACCATACCTCCTGAACTATCTTCCCCCCCTTTTCTTCAAACGCCATCTTGATGCCTTTGATAAAACCATGTCCCCCGGCATAGTCGGTTCCCGCGGTAATCATGGTCTTGTGGCCAAGTTCAGCCGCATAGTAACCCACGGGAGCTGTGAGCCCGACTAGTGTGGTCGGATAGATAAACCAGTTTTTGTATTTGGTAAGCTCAATGTCACCACAGTAAAAGCTGGCGGTAAGGACCTTTTTGTTGGCCAGATATGGTGCAATGGCCATATGGGCATCACCCATCAGGGGGCCCAAAATGATGTTGACTTCATCTCTCTCCACGAGTTTCTTTGCCTTTTCAAGCGCAACGTTCATGTCGGCGGCAGCGTCTTCCGGGATCAGTTCGATCTTTCTTCCCCCGACCGTATAGTTCACCTCTTCAAGGGCCATGACAATACCGTTTTTGAAAAGCGGCCCGATAAAGGCGATAGGACCCGTCAGATTCAGGATAGACCCTATTTTTATGGTTTTTGCCGCATGAGCAGTTCCAACTCCGCCGAAAAACACCGGGGAGACCAAAAGGCCAACAGCCAAAAACAGGATAACAAATTTTTTCATCTTTTTCCCTCCTTCTAAAGATTAATAATGGTTTTAATTCTCTACCTTTACCCGATTCTTTGAATCCTTTGTCAAGCAACCAATCCTATCTCTAACCTGAAAACATTGCCGGGGATAGGGCTGTTCTCAGCCAGAATTCAGGTGGTTCCTATTTGTTTAGAGTGGCACAGTCCCATCCCACCTGATGATACATATCCACAACATTCCAGTGGTCCCTTACATATTTTATCTTTCCATTCTCGATAAAGGCAACCTGACAGAACTGGCAATCGAATTTCTTACCGGTTGCCGGCAGCCCAAAAAATTCTTTTTGGATGCTGCCGCTGATCCTGCCCATGTTGACTACCTTGTTCCCCTGGACCACAAAGGCCTCTATAAAAGGTTTAAAGTCAGGGACCGCATCTATCCAGCCAACACCAAACTCCCTGATTTCATCATGCCCGACTGCCGGCTCACCCGTTATGTCATAATAGACCCCATCCTCAGCCATAACCGAAAGGACCATGTCAACGCTCTGGGTCGCCCAACCCTTTAATTCGGTCATTACAAGTTTCAGGTTTTCTCTTTCCTCCGGTGAGAGATCTTCAAAAGAATCCGCATCCTGGTCAAGCAGGCTTTTTTCTGTCATCAGCCATTCACGTGTGTTCATATCCTCAACCTCCCTTCAAAAATTGTTGTTTTTCCGGAATCAAATCCGGTGCTTCAGGTTCTGCAAGAGACCTCCTTCTGGTACGTATTATCAAACATAGACCCTGGGGACCCTTTTCCCCACAGCGCAGACCACCTCATAATTGATTGT
>JAUVRS010000231.1 GCA_030597505.1 Desulfobacteraceae bacterium | reverse complement strand
CGCCTTTTTTTGTTCAAGTCCCTAAGTCCGGCCTTTTGCCGCGGCGCAATCCCTGAGACAGACTAAAATTTCTTTGAAACATGCCGGGAACAAAATAGGAATATTTGGCGTTGAACAAAGGAACCACTAAAAAAATCCCGTTTTGGCTTGACCCCCAAAAACGTTCGATCATGGCCCAAATCGGGGTCTTGGTGATGTTCGGACTGCTTGTCTGGTATCTTGTTTCCAACACCCTCGGGCATCTTGAAAAGCAGAGCATCGCCACCGGATTCGGGTTTTTGAGCAAGGAATCCGCATTTGAGATCGGTGAATCGCTAATATCCTATTCAGCCGCAGACACATATGCCAAGGCCCTCTTGGTCGGTGTGTTGAATACCCTGAAAGTCGCCTTTATCGGGATTGTAATATCAATCATCCTTGGGGCCTTTATCGGGACTGCCCGGTTATCCGGTAACTGGCTGGTTTCGAAACTGGCGGGGATATACATAGAAGTTATGCAGGACATCCCTGTGCTGCTCCAGTTGTTTTTCTGGTATACCATTTTTTATGGAACGCTTCCCTCTCCCCGGCAGGCCCTGAACCCCATAAAGGGTCTTTTCCTCTGTAACCGGGGGGTGGTTTTTGCCGTTCCGGATGCGAACCCGGCCCATAAATATATTTTTCTGGCATTTATCCTGGGATGCGTTCTGGTTTATTTTTTAGGGAAATGGGCAAAAGACCGCCAGGAGCGAACAGGTAAGTCTCTGCCGGTGTTTAGGCTTTCCGCCGTTCTCCTCATAGGGCTTCCGCTTTTAACATGGGTCGTGTTAGGGGCACCCTCAGGGATGAATTCCCCCGAGCTTCAGGGGTTTAATTTTGAGGGGGGGATGACCCTCAGCCCCGAATTTATGGCCCTTTTACTGGGGCTGGTTCTTTACACGGCGGCCTTTGTGGCGGAAGTGGTAAGGGCGGGAATTCAGTCTGTGGACAAGGGGCAACGGGAAGCAGCCACATCAATCGGGCTAAAACCGGCCCAGGTCCTATCGCTGGTCATATTGCCACAGGCCCTTCGGGTCATCATGCCTCCGCTTACCAGCCAGATGCTGAACTTGACGAAAAATAGCTCTTTGGCGGTTGCCATCGGGTATCCGGATTTTGTCTCAGTGGCTAATACCACCATCAATCAGACCGGGCAGTCCATTGAAGGTGTGGCATTGATAATGGCGGTGTATCTCATCTTCAGCCTCTCTACATCGGCGTTTATGAACTGGTACAACAAGAGAGTCTCACTGGTGGAAAGATAGACTTATGGAAGAGACCGTTCAAAATGGGTCTTCAAGGGAAGTGAAACCTCCGGTGGCCAGCATGGGCATTATCGGTTGGGTCAGAAAAAACCTGTTTAAAGGATGGCTTAGTTCCTTTCTGACCGTGATCACCCTATATCTTCTCTATAATGTTATCCCACCGATCTTTAAGTGGATGTTCATCGATAGCGTCTGGAGCACCACGGGGGAGGGTTGCAGGGACATTGGAGGGGCCTGCTGGTCTATCATAACGGACAACTTGAGATTTATCTTATTCGGTTTTTATCCATACGATCAGCAATGGCGGCCCCTGATTGCAATGCTTATGCTTTTTGGGCTTCTTTTTTACAGTCGGGACCGGAAACATTGGAACAAAAACCTTGGTTATGGGTGGATCCTGGGGCTTTTTGTCATGGGCCTTTTGATGGGAGGCGGGTTGTTCGGGCTGTCGCCGGTTGAAAGCACCAAATGGAGCGGGCTTCCGCTTACGCTTCTGCTTTCCGTCTTCGGACTCACGGCGGCCTATCCCCTGGGGGTTATCCTTGCCCTGGGCCGGCAATCTAAAATGCCGGCTATCAAGTTGCTTTGCGTGGTTTATATCGAGTTGATACGTGGGGTACCGCTGATCAGTCTTCTTTTTATGGGATCGATCATTTTTCCGCTATTTTTGCCCGAGGGGATTACGATCAACAAGATCCTTCGGGCTCAAGTGGCCATCATCCTTTTTACGGCTGCCTACATCGCTGAGGTCGTCCGGGGGGGGCTCCAGGGCATGACCCGCGGGCAGTACGAGGCGGCCGAGTCTCTGGGGTTAAGCTATTGGTTAACCATGCGTCTTGTTATACTCCCCCAGGCACTTAAGATCGTGATCCCCCCGACGGTCAGCATCCTGATTTCAGCGTTCAAGGACACCTCTTTGGTGGCGATCATCGCACTTTTCGATCTGCTCAGAACGACTCAGACCGTACTTTCAAACCCCAAGTGGATGGGGTTTAGCGCAGAGGCCTATCTGTTTATTGCTGTTCTCTATTTTTTGGGCTGTTTTTCCATGGCAAATTACGGTCGAAAATTGGAAAAGGAACTGTCAACCGAACTCTAGGAGGTGTCTGAGAGGCTTTGATGGATAAAGAAAGTTCAAAGGTAAGCAACAGCACAAGCTCAAGCGAGAAGATGATCGAAATCACTGACATGCACAAGTGGTTTGGTGAATTTCATGTGCTTGCGGGAATCAACTTGCTCGTTCACAAACAGGAACGAATTGTCATTTGCGGCCCATCCGGTTCGGGAAAATCTACGTTGATCCGCTGTATCAACCGGCTGGAAGAGCATCAACGCGGGCGGATTGTCGTGGATGGAATTGAACTCACCAATAACTTGAAAAATATCGAGAAGGTACGGGAGGAAGTGGGTATGGTTTTTCAGCATTTCAATTTATTCCCGCATCTGACCATCGTGGAAAATCTCACCCTGGGTCCCATCTGGGTCCGGAAAACCTCCAAAAAGGAAGCCGCGGAGATTGCCATGCACTTTCTGGAGAAAGTCCACATTGCGGATCAGGCCATCAAATTTCCGGGGCAACTCTCAGGAGGTCAGCAACAGCGTGTCGCTATAGCCCGCAGTCTGTGTATGAATCCCAAGGTGATGCTTTTTGATGAACCTACCTCAGCCCTTGACCCGGAAATGATAAAAGAGGTCCTGGATGTCATGATCGAACTGGCTCGGGAAGGGATGACTATGATCGTGGTGAGCCATGAGATGGGTTTTGCCAGGAGCGTCGCACATCGGGTCCTCTTTATGGACTCGGGCCAAATCGTTGAAGGCAATACCCCCGAGGAGTTTTTCAAAAATCCCCAACACGACCGTACGAAACTCTTCCTAAGCCAGGTTTTGCATTAGTTGTTTAACCAGAGAAATAACCTCGCCTGCATTCTTGGCATACCCGTCTGCCCCAATGCTGTCAGCAAACTTCTGGTTTACCGGAGCGCCGCCAACGATGATCTTGAGATCTCCTCTAATGCCGGCTTCTTCCAGAGCGTTGATCACCTTTTTCATCTCGGGCATGGTGGTTGTCAAAAGCGCGGATAGCCCGAGGACATTCGGTCTTTTTTCAGCTAGCTGGCGCACAAAATCCTCGGTCTTCACATTGACGCCCAGATCAATCGTGTCAAAACCCACCCCTTTCAGCATGGTCAGCACCATGTTTTTGCCGATGTCATGGAGATCCCCGCGAACGGTTCCGATCATGACGGTCCCTCTGCTTTCCCTGTCAAAACTTGCCAGGTGAGGCTCGAGAACCGTCAGGGCCTCGTTGATGGCCCTCGAAGAGAGCAGGACCTCTGGGATGAAAACACTCCCATCCTTGAATCTTTCTCCGATGACTTCCATGGCGCTGAGCATCCCCTGCTGAAGGATGTCCCGAGCCTTGAAGCCCCTCTTAAGCATCTGTTGAACCTCTTCTTTGATTCTTTGGTGATCGCCCTTGAGCACGAGATCCTGAATGGCCTCGAGATTTCCCTTGCCTGAATCGGCCTTTGGGGTCAAACGCTCCTTAGCCTGCTGCAAATGGCTCTCCGTAAGGGGTCTGGCCGACCCAGCTTCAAGAGGCAGCCGGCCTTCCTTTTCAAAGCGTTCCCCGATATAAACCAGCCGTTCAAATTGAGTGTTGGGAGGACTGGTATCTCCAATGGAGGCAATCAGTCTTGTTCCGGGTGATATCACCTTGAACATATGGTTGAGATAGCCTTCCAGATCTTCCCAAGTGGTGGATTCTTCAAGCAGCATGATCTCAGGGATACCCCCATGAATGGTCAGGTTGCCGGATCGGCACCATCGATCATAGTATTCATCGATGGTTACCTTGGTCATAGGATGTGGGGTCACGGCATCGGCGATGTCCATGCCGCAAACCGGAATCAGAGCCATCAGTCCTCGGTTTTCTCCATCCGGGTGCATGGCAATAAGGATCCCCCTGGCATGGAGAGCTTCAGACGCCTTTTGGCACCAGGGAACGATCTCCTTTTCAAAATAGGGGGGATAGGTCACCATGTCGTCCACGTTTGCAGACCACAAGATGACATCCGCAGGGGAATCCGCAAGGATGGTGAGCAACTGATCATAGGCGTGTTCCAAGGCCTCGGCCAGTTCTCCCATCTCCTTGTGGTGATCATGATAGTGATAATAGAAATCTGTGGCCCCAATAAAGGATTTCTGGATAAAATGCATGGGAGAAGAACATGCGATTCCAAGCCCCTGTCCCACAGCTACGCCATCATCTCCAACCTCGTTTTTCCATTTAAGAAAACGCTCGTAAGCCGGTTTCAGAGTGAGATTTCCAAAGAGGTGAGTCAAAACGTGATAATCTTCCGGCCCTTTGATGGCGGGTTCCTTGACCCATGTAATGGAGGCCCCGGAGGCCCTCATCTCTTTTGTGGTTCCGTGCCTCACGCTCACCATACCCACGGGGGTATGATATTCCACATGGGTCATCTGCTCGTCGCCGCCGTCTTCATACTCCACGTGGATATTTACATCCGACGAGAACTCAAAATCATAAGGGAACTCCTTTAGCCGATAGAGTCCGATGGCCCGATGATCGATGTCTTCAGGTTTTTCGGGCTT
>JAUVRS010000153.1 GCA_030597505.1 Desulfobacteraceae bacterium | reverse complement strand
TCTTCCAGGCGCCTGCCTCTTTGGGTTCAAAATTTTCAGCAACACAGCAAAACCCCGTGATAACAGCCAATCCGACAGCCGTCTCCACGGCCACCGACTGGGTGCCGGGGGTATGCCCGGGTGTAAAAAGGATACGGACACCGGGAGCTAATTCTCTGTCGCCCTCGATCACATCAAAATTGAGGCCATCAAACAGCTCCCTCTGGTAGGCACCTGCCATCATGGGATGGGGATCATAGGCAAACGCCACCTCTTTTTCTTGGACCACAAATCGTGCCCCAGGAAGCTCCTTGGAGTTGGCACAGTGGTCATACATGAGGTGGGTGTGAACCACTATCTTGATTTCTTCGGGCGCCAGCCCGACCGTCGCAAGGGCATCCTTGAAGTCAAGAACCGCTTCAACCGGTTCCGCCCGCATCCTGGACATGACAGCACCGGACCCGCTGGTGTCAACAAGGACGGGTTCATCACCGCCAAGAATAGCAAAAAAAGCGGATGGTACCCACCAGGTTTCGCCGGCGTTTCGGAGATATGTCATTCGGGAGCCATCCACGGTGAGGCGGGCTGTTATCAAGGGATGTATCGTCAATTGCGTACCTTGTTTCATACCATTTACTCCATTTCCTTTATGGATTTTAACCCTCTGCTTTTTTGTCCCGGTTTCCGGGTCGTTTTGGTTTTCCGAAAGGGCAGACCTGAATGCAAAGCCCGCAGTTTCCGCCAAAGACATTTTTTCCCAAAAGCGAAAGCCTCCTTTCCTTCATGTAGCCGTTACAGGCCGCTGCATCATATATGTAATCTCGGGGTTTTTCTTCATTGAAGTTGTTTCCGGTGAAGGCATGGGCCGGACACGCATCCACGCAGACGCGGCAACTGCCGCACCGGACATTTTCTGGTGTCCCCGAGGCCAACGGTGCATCGGTATATATTGTTGCAAATCGGACACGGGGGCCGTATCCCTTTGTGACCAGAAGGGCATTTTTCCCTACCCAGCCCAGTCCGGCCAGATGCGCTGCCGTCTTATGGGGGACAAGTCCTGTGTATGTCTCATAGGACAAGACCTGAGAGGCCGGCACTGGGAAAGCGAGAGACCCCTGCTCCATGATAAACTTTGAAACGGCAATGGCGGCCTGATCGAGCCGCTGGTTAACCACACTGTATATATGGTGGATATAGTTCATGACCAGGGCCCGGTTGCCATGATCAGCGATTGACTCAACAACCTCGTTTACGAGGCGAAAACCCAGGGAGACGGCCCTCGGATATTTTTTAAAGATGGCACCTCCCTGGTGAGCAAGGTGGGAGGTTGCCGGGGAAAGATCCGCCACACCGACCAGATCCACATGATATTTTTTAGCGATTTTGTGTATCTCTTTTTCCACGATCATTGCCCCCCGTCATTGTGTGTAAATTCTATTTATTTGGCGCATCCACTCAAAAAAGTTCGCATCAGGAGTCTGAGCTATTATTATGATAGAAGATTCCGCTTGACTTTCCCCGGCGCTTCAATATTAAGGGGGTCTTAAAGAAACGCCTTTCTTCTAGGGCGCTAGGGCGAAATCAAAGATGGCAACAGACGCAACCCCGCATTTATGAGAGGACCGAATCATTGGATAAAAAAATGATTGCCGAAGAAAAGGCAATGCTGGAAGATATAGCTTTAAGGCTTCCAGGGTTTGGTAAAGAAAGGGGAAATTTGATCCCCATCCTCCAGATGATTCAGAGGAAACACGGCTATCTTCCCCCTGATGCCATAAACATGGTTGCAGAATATCTTGAAATTGCCCCTTGTGAGGTATATGGCGTTGCCACATTTTATAATCAGTTTCGATTTACTCCCCCGGGCAAACATCAGATCCAAATATGCCTGGGTACGGCGTGCCATGTCAAGGGTGGCGATATTATACTGGAGAATTTTGAACGCAAATTGGAGATTCGAGAAGGGGAAACCACGCCGGACAGGGAGTTTGGTCTTGAAAGGGTCGCCTGTATCGGGTGCTGTGCCCTGGCCCCCGTTGCCACCGTGGATGAATCGATCCAGGGACATATGGCACCCAGCAAGGTGGAAGGTATCATTCTGGGTTTTCAGATAGAAAAGGAACGTGTGGCGAGAGAAAAGAAAAAAAATGATGCCGGAGGATAATAAAACCCTGGAGCAGATATTCAGCGCGATCCGGGAAAAGGCCGCAACACACGCCAAAGAAAAAGAGCAAATTCAGGGGCCAAAGATATATATCGGGATGGCCACATGCGGTCTTGCATCCGGGGCCCTGGAGACCAAAAAGGCGTTTGAAGAGGCCCTTATTCAGCGAAATATCCAGGCCAGTATCACCCAGGTAGGATGTATGGGCCACTGCTATGGGGAGCCTCTGGTAGTTATCCACAACCCCGGTTTTCCGCCGATCCTTTATCACCAGGTAACCCCCGGGAAGGCGACGATGCTTGTAAAATCTTTTTTGGAAGAAGGGGACCCTCTCTTTGAGTATTTGCTGGGCGCAATGGATGAAAATGATATGATCCCGCAGGTCTGGGACTTCCCCCGTTTCAACCAGGAAAAAAGAGTCGTCACTAAAAAATGCGGACTTATCGACCCCGAGGAGATCCTGGATTATATTGCAATGGGCGGATATGCGGGTCTTGCAGAGGCACTCCGCCAAGACCCCCGCCATATCATCAACCAGGTGAAAAACTCCGGTCTCAGGGGGCGAGGCGGGGCCGGGTTCCCCACGGGGCAAAAATGGGAACTGGCAAGAAACACCGAGGGTAAAGAAAAAACCGTAATATTAAATGCAGATGAGGGGGACCCCGGGGCCTATATGGACCGTACGATCCTGGAAAGCAACCCCCATCAGGTACTTGAGGGCATTGCCATATGCGCCCATGCCGTGGGAGCCCGAACGGCCATTTTGTATGTGCGGGCGGAATACCCCCTGGCCGTGAAGGTGGTTACATGGGCCATTGAGCAGGCAAAAGAACTGGGGCTCCTGGGCAACCGTATTCTTGGCACCCCCTTTGATCTGGAGATTTCCGTGTTCCAGGGGTCTGGAGCCTTTGTCTGCGGAGAGGAAACCGCCCTTATCCAATCCATTGAGGGCCACAGAGGCATGCCTCAACTTCGCCCCCCTTACCCGGTCCAGAAAGGTTTGTGGGGGAATCCCACGGTGATCAACAATGTCAAGACCTTTGCCACTGTTCCATTGATCCTGAAACATGGTGAGACCTGGTATAGAAATATAGGCACAGAGTCCAGCACAGGGACGGCCATATTCTCTGTTGTGGGGGATATTGTGCACGCCGGTCTGGTGGAAATTTCCATGGGTGTTTCTTTGCGGACCCTGATCTTTGACATATGCGGCGGAGTTCCAAATAAGAAGAGCTTTAAGGCCGTCCAGATAGGGGGGCCTTCAGGCGGATGCCTGCCTGCTGAGTTCCTGGATACCCCCATCGATTTTGACTCGCTGACAGCTGCAGGGGCCATGATGGGCTCCGGCGGCCTGGTGGTCATGGATGAGGATACCTGTATGGTGGATGTGGCCCGGTATTTTCTCGATTTTACCCAGAAGGAATCCTGTGGGAAGTGCACCTTTTGCAGAATCGGGACCCGTCATCTGCTCAACATATTGGAGCGAATAACAACGGGAGACGGTCGTGAAGGAGACCTGGAACTTCTGGAGGACTTGAGTAAAGACATAAAGGAGGGCTCCTTTTGCGGTTTGGGTAAAACCGCTCCCAATCCTGTGCTTACATCTCTAAGGTATTTCAGAGACGAATATACGGCCCATGTGGCGGAAAAACGGTGTCCGGCTGGAGTCTGCCGCCCCTTAACCGCCTATTATATTGATTTGGAGACATGCGCTCGCGGCTGTGATGCCTGTGTTGGGAGCTGCCCCGTTGAGGCCATCTTTACCACCAAAAACAGAAAAAAGGGGGTTGACCCGACCCTCTGCGTAAAATGCGGTGAATGCGTGACCGCCTGCCCGCCGGAATATGATGCGGTAAAAAAGGTATCTCCGCCGGATAGGGCCCCTATTGTGGAACGGCCCCCAGACATTGACAATTGCTAACCGTTCACAGGTTCAAAGGTTCAACGTTCAGGGTTAAGGACAAAGAAGGGATTGAAGACCTGGAGTCCTCGTTAAAAGTGCTCATGTTCCCAAGTAATTGTCAATTAGACTCCAAATTTTGGATTAGGCCTGACGAAGCTGATGCTTTTCTCGTAAATACGCATCCCAAATGCAGTCAGGGGACGAGAATGGAACCTTGAACCCTGAACCTTTGAACCCGTGAACGCCTACGATAATTGACGATTGGCGTTTTTCAATGAAGAGCGGCCAAATTGCACTAGGAGGCTGCATCAGGTGAATTCCGATTATGGTCAAATTTCTTGTAGACAAAAAAGAAGTTGAAGCAGAAGAAGGGGCCACGCTCCTCCATGTCTGTCTCGATAACGACATTTACATCCCCAACCTCTGCTATATTGAGGGCCTGGGCGATCCGCCGGCCTCATGCAGGTTGTGTTTTGTCGAAATTGAGGGGGGGAACGGACCGGTCACCGCATGTACCGTCAAGGTAAAGGGTGGTTTGAAAGTAACCACCGACACCCCCTCTGTCAGGAGACTCCAGCGTTCGGCCCTGCAACTCCTCCTGTCGGCCCATGACGTGGACTGTGCCGGATGCCCGGCGAACAAGAACTGTGGACTCCAGACCATTGCCAGATTCCTAAAGGTTGGGTTAAAGCCAAAACGGTTGGAACAAGTTCTAAAGGAAACAGAGGGTGTGGAAGATCACCCGTTCCTGCAATACTATCCCAATCGTTGTGTTCTTTGTGGGAGATGTGTCCGTGCCTGCGGCAGAAAACATGATCAGCCTTTTTTGACCTTTGCCAAACGGGGCTTTGATACCATAGTCACCTTCTATGGGGAAAAAGACCTCTCATCGCCCTCCTGTCGGGAACCCATCGAATGTGCCCGGGTATGCCCGGTAGGAGCCATTATTCCAAAAATCGGCCAGGACCCTGTCTAAAAAAATGTCTCTCATCTCTTGATCTCCAAAAACGAATGCTTAACTTTATAAGCAAATACAACCGGATAGAGAAATCATCCGACCAAGGAGGTGACAGATATGACGAGAATTCTAGATTTGATCCCAAGGACAAGGACATTTGCCCCGACAGGTATTTTCTTCGATAGATTTGGAGAGAATTTTGATCTGCCCAGTCTATTCGAAGATGGAAAATCGTGGGTACCGGCCTTCGATATCAGCGAAACCGACAAAGAATATATGGTAACCGCTGAAATACCCGGCATAAATGTAAAAGACCTCGATGTGACCCTTTCAGAGGGTATTTTGACCGTAAAAGGGGAAAAGAAACAGGAAAAGGAAGACAACGGTGAAAACTATCACCGGGTGGAGAGAACTTATGGGTCCTTCCAAAGAAGCTTTCGTATTCCTGAGAAGGTCGAGGCCGAGACCGTGGATGCCGCGTATAAAGATGGGGTTCTTAAATTGACTCTAAAAAAGGCCGAGGCAATCAAACCAAAAAAGATAGAGATCAAGTAATATAAACCAACGGCTCTGTAATCGGGGCCAACCAGCAAAAGGGCGGCGCCGGGAATGTTTGGCACCGCCCTTTTTTGTGAATTCTCTTCTTTTCTGCCAAGCATTGTGGCGCTTGTATTTACTCTATTACTCATTTAAAATGATTTTATGTTACAGATCGGCTCCATAAAGCTAAAAAATTGCCTTGTTATGGCCCCTTTGGCAGGGATAACAAACCTGCCTTTTCGCGTCATCGTCAAAAACCTGGGGGCCGGTCTGGTCACCACCGAAATGATCAGCGCCAAGGGGTTAACCCTGGGTCACCAAAGGACCTTCAAATATCTCAAGAGCCACCCGGAAGAAAAACCCCTCTCGGTCCAGATATTTGGTCCTGACGCCGATGTGATGGCCGCGGCAGCACAGATAGCAATCGAAAAAGGGGCCAGTATCATAGACATCAATATGGGCTGCCCGGCAAGAAAGGTCGTAAAAACCGGCTCAGGATCATATCTCTTGCGTGTCCCCCAGAGGGCACGGGAAATCGTTTCCGCAGTCCGCCGGGTCTGCTCTGTGCCCCTGACCGTCAAGATCAGGGCCGGATGGTCTCCCAATCAACCTGCGGCCCTGGAAATTGCGAGGATCATTGAAGACTGTGGGGCCGATGCCATCACGATACATCCCCGTTATGCAACACAGGGATTTTCCGGACAAGCAGACTGGTCCATTATAGCAGACACCAAAAAGCACCTCAAAATCCCCGTCATTGGAAACGGTGATGTCTCCAGCCCCTCCTCAGCCATTGAGATGAAACGACAAACCGGATGTGATGGCGTTATGATCGGCAGGGCTGCAGTGGGAAACCCCTGGATCTTCAAACAGACGCTGGAAATGATCCAAGGACTTAAGGTAACATCGCCTGGATTGACTGAACGGAGGGCGTTGATCGAGAAGCATTTTCGCCTCCTCACCCTTGATTTAGGCGAACCCACGGCATCCAAGGTCATGCGGGGTCTTCTCCTCCGTTATACAAAGGGACTGCCCAACAGCAGCCGGTTTCGCGGAGCATTTAC
>JAUVRS010000155.1 GCA_030597505.1 Desulfobacteraceae bacterium | reverse complement strand
GCGCAAAAATAACTACACATATGCGCATGCCAGCGACAGATCATCTTCGACCGCGCGTCAATCGTGAAATCCTCGGAAGAGTGTTGCTATTCCTGTGGGTTCGCTCAATCCGCGCAGCCAAATCTGATCTAATTCTGTGCGCGAACTCTGTGACTTTATTTTTGCGCGAGCCCTTAGAGGGGAATATTGCCATGCCTTCTCTCGGGAAGGCTATCCCTTTTATTCTTGAGCATCATCAAGGCCTTGATCAACTTGGGCCGAGTGCTTTCGGGAAAGATTATCTGATCGATATACCCCAGCTCCGCGGCTTTAAAAGGACTGGCAAAATTATTCCTGTATTCTTTGACCAACCTTTCCCTGGTCGCCTCGGGATCATCGGCCTCATTAATCTCTTTCCTAAATATGATGTTGACGGCCCCGTCCGGTCCCATTACAGCGATCTCGGCAGTGGGGTAGGCATAGTTGATGTCACCGTCATGGTGTTTACTCGACATAACATCATAGGCACCCCCATAGGCCTTGCGGGTCACCACTGTGATCTTTGGAACCGTGGCCTCACAGTAGGCATAGATAATCTTGGCACCATGTTTGATTATACCCCCATACTCCTGGTTAACCCCCGGCAGGAACCCCGGGACATCAACAAAGGTGACCAGAGGAATATTAAAGGCATCGCAGGTACGAACAAATCTGGCACATTTCATGGAAGCGTCAATGTCAATACACCCCGCCAAAAATTTTGGCTGATTAGCGACAACCCCCACCACCATTCCGTTTACCCGACCAAAGCCCACCACCATATTTTTTGCCCAATGTCTCTGGACCTCTAAAAACAGATGGTTATCCAGTACGGTGCGGACAACTTCCAGAATGTCGTAGGGCATTCTGGGGTTTGTTGGCACCACGTTGTTTAATGATTTATCTTTGCGTTCAGGATCATCACTGCATTTAATGGAAGGAGGCATCTCACGAAAATTCTGTGGAAGAAACCCAAGGATCTCCTTCACCCTGTCTAGGGCCTCCTGATCTGTTTCTTCTGCAAAATGTGCCACCCCACTCTTTGCATTGTGGGTCATAGCACCCCCCAATGCCTCGGAGGTCACCTCTTCTGCAGTAACCGCCTTTATCACCTGAGGACCGGTTATAAACATGTTGCTTGTCTTCTTTACCATTATGGTGAAATCGGTCAGGGCTGGCGAATAGACGGCCCCTCCTGCACATGGCCCCATGATGACCGATATCTGGGGGATTACCCCGGATGCCCTTACATTCCTTTTGAATATTTCTCCGTAGCTTCCGAGGCTCACAACCCCTTCATGGATTCTGGCACCTCCAGAGTCATTCAAACCGATGACAGGCGCACCGCTCCTGACGGCCAGATCCATTATCTTGCACACTTTTTCCCCGAAGGGTCCGCTCAGGGAACCACCAAAGACCGTAAAATCTTGCGAAAAAACAAATACCTGCCTCCCATTTACGGTCCCATAACCCGTAACCACGCCGTCACCGGGAATTTTTTTCTTGTCCATGCCAAAATCGTGACACCGGTGGACAACAAATTTGTCAAGCTCCTCAAAACTACCTGGATCAAGAAGATAACCGATTCTTTCCCTTGCGGTCATCTTTCCCTTTGCGTGCTGCTGGTCAATGCGTTTCTGGCCACCGCCCAACTCAGCCTCAAGGTTTCTTCTCTCCAGTTCTTTGATCTTGTCTTCAATGTCCATGTTAAAGGGCTCCGCAGACTGACTCTACTCAAGGACTACCAGTACTGCCCCCGCTTCCACGGCCTCGCCTTTTTTGCATTTCACTTCTTTCACCGTGCCTGATGCCTCTGCAACCACGGGCAATTCCATCTTCATCGCCTCAATCACCACCACCTCATCGCCGTCATTTACAGCATCACCCGGGCTAACCTTTACTTCCCAAACATTTCCTCCCATGGGAGCGATCACTTCACTCATCTCAAATACCTCCTTCCATCATTTCACTATTGAATCAATCCAGTTTTCAGCTACCATTTGCCCCTGTCAGGGCATATTCAAATGACGCTATATATCATTCAGAATATCCCGATTGTCAAGAACAATATCCCGGAAACGCACCAAATTGTCCTGACAACCCAGAACCGGGAGATTTATTAAGGTCGGATAGACAAAAAAGATAAAGACAATTGTCCGGGATCAGCTTCTTGACACACCCTAACAAATTATCTAGTCTGTAAACGTTTATTAACTCCGAGAACCGTGGGGTTTGGTCATTTTTTCCGGCCCACGCTCAGCCAAACGGAAAAGCGTGACGAATAGTTCTGACAACAATAAAGCCAGGAGAAGACAAAATGCCGGTCTATAAATGGATCGCGGAGACAAGAAAGGGCAAAACCCTCAAGGGAGAGCTTGAGGCGGCTGATGAGAAGATTGCTGAGATCCAACTAAAACGCCGCAATCTGACGGTCAAGAAACTAAAGGTCAAACCAAAAGATCTTTTTGAAAATGTCTCCTTTATGCAACCCAAGGTGACAAAAAAGGATCTGGTTATCTTTACCAGACAGTTTTCCACCATGATTGATGCAGGACTGCCGCTTGTCCAGGGTATTACCATCCTTTCCGAACAGATGGAAAACAAGACATTCAAAAAAATCCTGACAGAAGTGGTTAAGGATGTGGAAGGCGGGGCAAGTTTGGCCGAATCATTGGGCAAACATCCCGATGTGTTTGATGATCTTTTTGTAAACCTGGTTGCCGCCGGTGAGGTCGGGGGCATACTTGATACCATCTTGCAACGCCTCGCCGCCTATATCGAAAAGTTGGAAAAACTAAAGGGCCAGATAAAAAGCGCCATGACCTACCCGATTGTCGTGGTGGCTATCGCCATTATCGTCATCTCAGTCATCCTGATCTTTGTGATACCTGTTTTTGAAGCAATGTTCGCGGACTTTGGATCGGCTCTCCCGATCCCCACCCAAGTTGTGGTGGACCTGAGCCGCTTTGTTAAAGGTAATTTTCATTACATATTGGGGGCCGTTTTTGTCTTCTTGTTCTTGTTCAAGAAATACAAAAAAACCGAATCAGGAAAAAAAAATATCGATGCCTTGTCGTTAAAGCTACCTATATTTGGTCCTTTGTTAAAAAAAGTCGCCATAGCACGGTTTTCCAGAACACTGGGGACAATGATAAGCAGTGGCGTACCCATCCTCAATGGACTTGAGATCGTTGCCAAAACATCGGGCAACGCAGTCCTCGAAGAGGTCATTTATGAGGTGAGATCCAGTATTGCCGAGGGGCAAACCATCGCCGAACCACTCTCCGAAAACGATATATTCCCTTCAATGGTTGTCCAGATGATCTCCGTGGGCGAAACAACCGGGGCCCTTGATACCATGCTGGAAAAGATTGCGGATTTTTATGATGACGAGGTTGATGCAGCGGTGGATGCCCTCACCTCAATGCTGGAGCCGATTCTTATGGTATTCCTTGGCGGATCCATAGGAGGCCTGGTTATTGCCATGTATCTGCCCATTTTCAAGATGGCTGCAGTAATGGGATAGGCAATATGGAAATGATCACATCCGGGGTAAGAACCGCCCACCCGGAAACTTCAAGCCGCCTGCAGATCCTTATGCTCCTGCGGGTCATTGTTGTATCCCTACTCCTGGGGGCCTTGATAATTATCCAAGGTCTTCAAACCGATTCCTATTTTGGGGACATACAGGCCCTCCATTATCTTCTCATCGCAGCAGTATATCTTGCAAGTTTTGTTTATGTCGTCTGGCTCAAGTATTCACAAAAAATCATACTGCAAGTTTATACACAGCTATTTTTTGACAGCATTTTTATCACAGCCCTCATATATTCCACGGGGGGAATTGAAAGCATATTTTCATTCCTCTACATCCTCTCCATAATCAGTGGTAGCATTATTGCTTACAGGAAAGGAGGCCTGATCACCGCCTCTGCCAACAGCATTCTTTACGGACTTCTGCTGGACCTCCACTATTACGGGGTTATTCATCCTCTGGGGACTCATGCCACCTATGCCGACCGGTACCAAAGCGCATATCTGTTTTTTGTCATACTGGCAAATATGGTCGGGTTCTATCTTTCAGCCTACCTCAGCAGTTTTCTCTCCGAGCAGGTAAGAAAAAGCGGTGTTGCGCTGGAAGAAAAGCAGATAGACTTTGACAGACTGGAGGCCCTGAATGAAAGTATTATTAACAGTATTTCCGCGGGGCTGGTTGTATTGAATGCCCAAAACAATATTATTCTCTTCAACCCAACAGCAGAGAAGTTTTTTGGGACAAAGGCAAATGACGTCTATGGCAGAGAGGTAACTGAGATCCTCCCACTCCTTGGGATTGCTTTGCCAAACGAGACTCTCGAAAACGCGACATTTGACGAAAATCGTCCGACATTTTCTGACCTTACATGTTCTAGAGCAGACGGCAAAAGGTTTTATCTCAGGCTTTCGATCTCCCCCCTTTCTTTTTCATCGGGGAGCAACAAAGGTAAAATCCTTATCTTCCAGGATGTAACACAGGCCAAAAAAACTGAAGAAGAATTGAAAAAGGTCGAAGGCCTTGCCGTAATAGGTGAGTTGGCTGCCGGGATTGCCCATGAAATCAGGAATCCTATGGCTTCTATCAGCGGCTCAATAGAATTGTTGAAAGAAGGGCTTGAAAAAGATGATGTAAACAACCGGCTAATGAACATTGTATGGCGAGAAATCAACCGGCTAAACAGTCTCGTAAATGATTTTTTACTTTTTGCAAGACCAAAAAAGGCAAATCTAAGGGAATTTGGTCTGGGCGAATTGATCCTGGAATCCCTTGAGCTCTTTCAAAACAGCAACCACTGGTCAAAAGGGCAAACCGCCCGCACTGATTTTCCACAACCCATCACGCTTGAATCGGACCCGGAGCAACTCAAACAAGTCCTGTGGAATCTCTTCTCAAATGCCGTCGACTCAATGGGCGCCCAAGGTTGTCTATACGTGACCGGCGAGATAACATCGGAATTTTCAATGCCGGGACGTAAGAGGGTGAAAATCATCGTCAGAGACACAGGCAAAGGGTTTGACAAAAAGACCCTTCCTCAAATTTTCACGCCTTTCTTTACCACAAAGGAAAAGGGCTCGGGGCTCGGCATGGCCATAGTAAAACGAATCGTCGAAGGACTTAAAGGAGAAGTCTACGGCGACAATCACCCTGAGGGGGGGGGAAGGGTCACCATATATCTCCCCATATCCAGCTAAAGGCCTGGGCAAGAATAATTTCGGGGATCCAATTTCAGTCTTTTTCCTAACCCTGAACCTATAAACAGTTACAGTTTTTTTATGCGGGCCTAAAGGAACATCTATTATGTCCATATTGGACAAACCATGGTTTTCAAAGATCAGCCGGCCAAGTCGTTACTTGGGCGAGGAGGTCAACTCTGTCAAAAAAAAACCCCACACCACAGAGATCTCCATTGCCCTTGCCTTTCCCGATGTCTATGAAGTGGGCATGTCCCACCTGGGTTTGAAAATTCTTTACCACATCCTCAATCGTCATAGATGGATTTGTGCTGAAAGGATTTTTTCTCCCTGGGTCGATCTTGAAAGGGAATTGAAGCGTAGAAATATACCCCCCACCACTCTGGAGTCAGATCGACCTTTATCCGAATTTGACATAGTAGGTTTCACTCTTCAACATGAGCTTTCCTATACCAATATCTTGAATCTGCTTGATCTCTCCGGTATCCCGTTTCTCGCAAATGAAAGGGGGGACACTCACCCGCTTATCATTGCGGGAGGCCCTGCTTGCTTTAACCCCGAACCTATGGCAGAGATCTTTGACCTGATCGTCATCGGGGATGGAGAAGAGACACTGCTGCAAATATGCAGGGTTCTTCGTAAGGCAAGACAACGTGGAATAAAGGGGAGGGAAGATTTATTTTCCCAGCTATGTCATATCAAAGGAGTTTACATCCCCGCCTGGTTCCTGCCGCACTATACTCCTGAAGGGGACGTAAACCGTATCGAACCCCTGAATCCGGATTACCCGTTCGTAGAAAAAGCAATCCTCCCTGACGTGGATTCCCACCCCTTCCCGGAACGTCAGGTTGTACCCTTTACTGAATTGATTCATGATCGAATGGCTATAGAGATCTCGCGGGGGTGCACCCGGGGGTGCCGATTTTGTCAGGCGGGCATGATCTATCGCCCGGTAAGAGAGCGTAGCCCCGAATCCATTCTCGAAAAGGCCAAAAAGGCCCTGGAACTGACCGGACACGAAGACCTTTCCCTGCTTTCCTTGAGCACCGGGGATTATAGCTGTATCGGGCCCCTTTTGAAAACTTTGATGGACAGGCAGATCCACGAAAAAATTTCAATAAGCCTTCCATCCCTCAGAATCGACAGTCTTCATTCCTCATTGATCGAACAGATAAAAAGGGTGCGGAAGACGGGGTTCACCTTGGCCCCTGAAGCTGGGAATGACCGGCTGAGAAAAATTATCAACAAAGGCCTGACCGAGGAGGATATATTTAAAACGGCCCGTATGGTTTACGATGCAGGGTGGAACCTGAT
>JAUVRS010000211.1 GCA_030597505.1 Desulfobacteraceae bacterium | reverse complement strand
TGGTCCGCAAAGGCAATGCCCCCCAGCACAACAGGAATCAAAAGCAGACCAAGGATAACCAGCCGTTTTCTGTCACCCAGTATGGTATTGGACACATTCAGTTCCCACCTGGCGTGGGCCCGTGTCGCCAGCATCATAAATCTGCCCCACTCTCTTAAGAAATTCATGTCAATGCATCTCCTCCTTGCCACATAATTTTTCAGAGTTCTGGTCACACGAGGGCGTCAGCCCTCCTTGTTTTTTATCTTTTGTTCCTGAATCTTTTTTTTCTTGTAAGCATCTTCGACCTTGTATAAAAGCTCATCGATATCCATGGGTTTCATGAGATAATCAAAGGCCCCCAACTCCATTCCCTGGATTGCCACCTCCACATTTGCATGACCGGTCAGCATGATGACCTCAGTCAGCGGGTATCGCCCCTTGATTTCTTTTAAGGCCTCGAGCCCATCCATCCCCGGCATCCTCACGTCCAGGATCACCACATCCGCAAGGTCCTGTTCCAGCCGTTCGAGCGCCGCTTCACCGCTCTTGACCCCTGTCGCATTTACCCCACGCTTTCTTATCCGTTTCAACAGCGTTTCCAGAAAATCTTCCTCATCATCTACGAAAAGGACATTGACCCCATCCACTGCTATTGCCCCCCTTGTTGGACTGCTTCCCTTATCTTACCTACCAGGTCTTGAATGTCGCATGGTTTGGTCAGGTAATCAAAGGCTCCATGCTGTATGCCATCCCGGGCCGCCTGTTCAGAACCATGCCCCGTCAGCATGATCACCGGCATATTCGGGACCATTTTCTTAAATATCTGGAGGACTTCAATGCCGCCCATATCTTCCATCTTGAGATCCACCACCGCCACATCAAAGTCCTGCCGACGGAGCGTCTGAATGGCTGAAGAACCGCTGAAGGCCATCCTTACATTTATCCCCCTTTTTCCCAACCTGTTGGAAAGGACTGTTACAAACTCTTCTTCGTCATCCACAAGGAGAAGGTTGATGTCTTGTTCCTGGTGAGTCCCCGACAGATCAGGTTGTCTTTTCCGGCCATTTTCCTTTTCGGACATGCTCTTTCTCCAAGGCCCCCTGAGAGGCGATTTCCTGTCACCGCGTTGGCGGTGGTTATACCTTCATCCTACCTTTTTTCTATTTTTCTTTGCCTTTTCCGTCCCGCCCGCGCCGCTTTCCAAAGGGATCCTAATGGAGAACCGGGTCCCCTCATCAATGACGCTGCTGACTTCTATATCGCCTCCCAGCTTGTTGATGATCCCGTAGCAGATGGATAGCCCCAGGCCGGTCCCCTTTCCTACGGACTTGGTGGTAAAGAAGGGATCAAATATCCTGCCCAGATTGGCCTCCGGGATGCCGGGTCCGTCGTCAGCCACGTCAATGATGATATCCCGGCCGTAAGAACCCTGCTCCGTTCGCGTTGATATGTCGATGTTTCCCCCGGCTTTCTCCATGGCATCGAGGGAATTATTGATCAGGTTGAGAAAAACCTGCTGCATTTCCGATTCGGACACACTTATGAGCGGAAGGTTATGCTGGAAATGTGTGTTGATGGTAACGTTGCTGTATTTGGCTCTTTGTTCGGAAAGCCCCACCACTTCTTGAACCAATTCATTTATCTGGACATCCTGGACCCTCGAGTCGGTTTTCCTCGCAAAACTGAGTAACTTGTGGGTTATCTCCTTACATCGTTTTCCCTGGGTATTTATCTGTCTCAGTGCCCTCTTAAATTCGTCCAGGTTCTTGCCTTCCTTGAAATCTTCCTCCTCCAGGAGATCCTCGATCCAGCCCGCCTCTTCAACCATTATCGCCACAGGGTTGTTGATTTCATGGGCAATTCCCGCTGCCAACTCACCCACGGACGCGAGTTTTCCCGTCTCCACGATCTGATTATTCATCACCTTCTTTTCATAGTCGATTCTGGCGATGCGGTTGACCATTCTTTTTGACAGGACATATGCCATGCTCACGATTCCAAGGCTCCCAAGCAGGATAATAACAAGGGTCACTTTGAATGCATTTCGAAAATCAGCAAATGCATCGGATGCCCGCTGCTGGTAAACCAGAAGCCAGTCCCCTCCCTTTAGAAAGGCGGCCACATAGATGTCCTTTTTCCCTGAATCATCGGTCCTTTCAATGACGGTGATCTTGTCCTCGATCTTGGTTTCGTCCTTCAAGAAACCTGCATACGGCTCTTTGGTGGGGATAATGTCGCGGAGGGGTTTGGTCTGGAATTTTCCTTGCTTATTGAGGATAAAGGCGAAGCCTGTCTCACCGATGCGGATATTTTTTACAAGTTCGTTGAATGCCACAAAGTCTATGGTGGCCCTCAGTATCCAGGGGTCGCCGTTCCAATTGTCCTTCACGGTCACGATGAAGTGAGGAAGACCCCGGAGGCCCAAAAAGACATCGCTTACATAAACCCTGCGTTTGATTGCCTTCTTAAACCAATCGGCGGACGAGTAGACTGCCTCTCCCAGCTTGAATGGTCCGGCATAGGCCACCTGGACCCCGCGGCCATTGATCACCCCCAGGTCTACAAAGGCCGGGCCATATACCTGCTGAAGGATATCGAGGCTGTCCCTAAGAAATGTTTCATCGCGCAGTTTTTCAAAACTGAACGTCTTTGCCAAGGACCGGATGTCATTCGATTTTTCTCTCAAAAAACTGTTGATGTTCTGTTTGTGTTTTTTGACCAGTGTCTTGAGGTGGGTCTCAACCTTTTCTTGATAAGAGACATTGAATTGGTAAAGAATAAGGGCACTCACCAGAAACATAGGCGTCACTGAAACCATGATAATGGTCAAGAGCACGTTTCTTCTCAGGGAATGGTAGTAACCGTTACTCGTCTGCCCAACTTGGTCCTTATCCGGGTTCTTTTCCATAGGGTCAGTTCGGCCTTTGATCATCGAAGTTGCTTCACATTTGATGTCTTTAACAAAATAGGGTCACGAATCCGTATACACTGGATCTGCTTTAATCACTATTAGTAAGACAAATCTATCAGAAAATCGTCCAATGTCAAGAAGGAGCATAGATTTGTATACGGAAAACCTAATAAAATTAAGTGTAATTTCAATATGTTAAATGTAAACCGCAAGATATCCTAACAAACTCACGCCAGGAACGCTCCCGAGAACAAGGCTATGCCCAGACCTTTTCTCTTCCACTTTTTTCCTACAAATGGGCAAACTTCATGCCAAGATGAAAAGCCAAAGGTAAATCGATCCAACCCACTAAATTTGTTGTGATTGTTCGGTAAGATAAATTTTTTTTGGAGGGAGTTTGTGATTACTTGTGTCAATAATTTTTACAAACTGTAAAGGTCCGATTGCCTGAGTTCACAGAAAGGTCTCGTCTGTTGGAAGGCAGGGTCACACGGTGGGCGTCTGCGAGGACACTTATGTCTTGGGAAAGGTCAAAATAAACTCACTGCCTTTTCCCTCATCACTTTTTACACTTACAGTGCCCCCGAGCATGTTTACTATTTTTTTCATAAATGGCAGACTCATGCCCCTTCCGTAGGGGTCCATCTCTTAAAGATCTGAGCAATTTTATCAACAGATCTCGTTTCAATTTTTACGTTGATCTATTGTATGCCTACTGCTCCGCCTTTAATTAACCACCCAGACCGCGTGTTTTCTGCCCAATTGAATCAGTTTGTTGCTAACGCGCCCCATGAAAAACTCGCGCACCTTGGATAAACCTCTTCTGCCGACTACGATTGTCCCATAGCCCCCATCTTTCGCCTCTTCAAAAATGGCAACCGCTCGACTATATACACCTGTTATTATTTTGGTAGAGACTTGATTCGGTTCAAGGCCTGATTTTGTTAGGCGATTCTTGGCCTCATCAAAATAAGCGGTGATTTCCTCCTTGGCTTCTTTTATATACTCTTTTAATGGTACGAGCAGGCGGTACCCGGAATTTAACGTATCGCCACCTCTAATCACATGGACCAGAGTAACCTCAAAAGCCGAACCACCCAATGTTGTTCCCACGTAATCGACAGCCCGCATAGCGCCATCTGATCCATCCACGGCCAACAAAATCTTGTCAGGCTTCGGGCTTTTTCCAACCACCAAAAGAGGGGTGAAATCGAGCTTCTCTATTAGTTTGATTGATACGCTCCCAAGAACAAGACTGTCCAAATCGCTAATCCCTTTTCTTCCAACTACCACGGCACTGTAGTTGTATTTTGCCTCTCTGATGATATCTCGAGCAACGCCTTTTTCTTCTGTGTTTGTTTTTATTTTTATGTTATCAGAAGAAAAGCCTGCATCCATAAGGACCTGCCGGGCATTTTCCATATATCTCAGAACGGACATTTCTTGTCTCTTTTCCAATTCATTTATTTCCTTTATCATCCTATGATCGAACTCAAGGTTTTTCTCGAGATCCCTGTAATGCTCATGGGGTTTATAATAAACGTGGAATAGGACCACTTTCATTTTTTGAAATGTAGGGATGTCACTTATATACCTGACAGCTTTCAGGGCATGGTCTGATCCGTCCATAGGAACCAATATTTTATTAAGAGGAACCGGTATTTCATTGAGGTGAAAATCCATAGGATAAAAACCCCCTTTCTATTGATGTCGAGACCCGAGGGCCTGACAGAAAAAAGTTAAGCGTAATGTACCTTTCAGCTTTCATCAGTTCATACCACCAATGACCCCTTACCGTTTTTGTTGTTGCAAAGGCCATCCCAAAAAAATCTGCATATCGCCAATGGCCGAAATCCCATGAATAAGAATGGGTTATCAAAACGGTGCGTGGGACAACGGGGAAAACGAGTGGAGTTTTGGATGTCGGGGTTTTTTACAGGGTGTAAAAAGCGAGCGCTGAGGAGATCACTCAATAAGCCTCAATACGACCCTTACAATAGCTCGAATAAACCCAGTTACATCAGTCAGTTGGGTTGCTTTGATCCGGAACCCCTTGTTTTGGCACACGTGTTGCTTTTGGTTATGTATGAGATATGTCTTGTTCCAGAGGTACACCCCTAAGGTAGCAAGGCAAGGTGTCTTTCTTCATTGAAAATCTAAGGGGCAGAGAGTTATTTTTTGATTTTCCCCGAACCCGGTCCGAATAAAAATTGGATTGCGTACTAGAACCAAGGAGGTGTCATTATCTTGGTAATC
>JAUVRS010000158.1 GCA_030597505.1 Desulfobacteraceae bacterium | reverse complement strand
CGCGCCTCAATCGTGAAATCCTCGGAAGAGTGTTGCTATTCCTGTGGTTTCGCTCAATCGGCGCAGCCAAATCTGATCTAAATCTGTGCGCCAACTCTGTGAATTTATTTTTGCGCGAACCCTAAGAGTATTGTCATCAATTCTTGATGATTTTATTTTTTTCTTGACAATATGATGGCGGGAACAGAAAATAAAACATTGGTTTCACATTATGAAAACATTGGAAAAAGATAAATATAAGATAAAAGTTTTGGATAAGGTTTTTAAGATCTTGGAACTTTTTGATAAAAAGGGAAGAGAACTTACGGTTACACAAATTCATGGTCTTTTAGGCCTAAACAAAGCCTCAACATTTCGTATTCTCAAAAACCTGGAAGACGCCGGTTACCTGGAAAAAGATCCTGACACCTTGAAATATAAGCTGGGGTTGAGAATCTACTACCTTGGATCATTAGCGGAACCCCATACGACAATCAAAAAAATCGCAAGACCACTCCTTGAAAAACTGAACGAAAAATGCAACGAGACAATCCACCTCGCAGTTCTCCATCATGGGCAAGCCCTTTATCTGGATAAGATTGAGGGCAATAGGACCATACGGGTTATCACACGGGTTGGTACGGCACTTCCAGCCCATTGCTCGGGGGTGGGAAAAGTACTTCTTGCGGCCCTTTCAGAAAAAACTTTAGATGAAATTATCAGGGAACGGGGTCTACCACGGTTTACAAATAACACTATTACAGACCTCGGCGCCCTAAAGACAGAATTGGCCAAAATCCGCAAGAGAGAGTATGCAATCGATGACGAAGAGATTGAAGAGGGATTAAAATGTGCTGCAGCGCCTTTATGTGACTCAGGAGGCAGGGTGGTTGCTGCTATAAGTATGTCAGTTCCAAGGGAGCGTTTTGACAAGGAAACCTCCGGATTTATTTCCATGGTCAAGAAGACAGCCCAGGAAACCTCACAAACAATAAGACGACGGGGTGCGATTGAGCCGTCGTGACAAACAACAGATATTTTCTCTCTGGACCCAAAAAGATCGAGTTTTGTTAAGGCATATGAAGTTTCAGAGAGATATTGTGAAGACAAGGGGATTTTCGCAGAATCGTACGGTTCTTCCGTAGAATTGCATCATTTTTTAGCTTTTAAAAAAAAGATTTAGCCTGATCGCTATAAAGGAGATAAAATCATTAGCGTCCATTTATCCACTATTTTGATGACCGTTCTGAACGGTCTAACAATGGGAATGGTCCTCGTGCTCGTGGCAGGGGGATTGAGCATCATATTCGGTATGCTCGACGTTCTTAACTTTGCCCATGGCTCACTCTATATGCTGGGGGGCTATCTCGGGTACACATTGTCGATTGCGACCGGGAGCTTTTGGCTGGCTCTGTTACTGGCCCCGGTTGGCGTAGCGATGGTGGGATTTTTTATTGAGTTTTTTACACTCAGGCCGCTTTACGGAAGACCGCCTCTACATCACCTGCTGCTCACCTTCGGGATAAGTCTCATCGCACAAAATGCGGTTAAGTTCATTTGGGGCAATGATATCTATTCAGTAGAAACGCCCGAATCCCTGACCGGTATAGTGGAATTCCTGGGGATAGCCTATCCGACTTACCGGTTGTTTATTCTGCTGTTCAGTATAGGGATTGCCATTTTGATGTGGCTCCTCATAACCAAGACCCGGTATGGCATCGTGGTCCGGGCCGGAACCGAAGACATTGAGACCCTTGAGGCCCACGGGATTGATACCCGAAAAGTGTTCACCGGCGTGTTTATCCTCGGTTCTGCCCTGGCCGCAATCGCCGGTGCTGCCGTGGCACCCATGCGAACGGTATACCCTCAAATGGGGATTGATATCATTATCGATGCCTTTGTGGTTGTGATCATCGGAGGGCTGGGGAGTATTCGAGGGACTGTCATAGGGGCTCTGATCCTGGGCCAGGCCATTCAAATGGGGGCTGTGTTTCTGACTGGATTCGCCGACGCAGCCATTTACATCGTCATGGCGGGCATCTTGCTATTCAAGCCGAGTGGGTTGGTTGCAGAGTCTAATTAGCATTAACATCTGAACTCAATGACACAAAATAAATGAGCGCTTTCTATAGAAAAATCCTGCTCCTGGCAACGCTCCTCGTGCTGGTACTGTTCCCGTTCGGGGCTCCCGGGCTTTACTCGGGTTACTATGTTGACCTTTTCACCAAAATCATGATTTTTGGTATTGTGTTGTTGGGATTTGATATCCTCGCGGGATACACGGGACTGGTGAGCCTCGGACATGCCATGTTTTTCGGCCTGGGAGGCTACTCTTCTGCATTTATCATAATCCATCTATCCTCAAATCTCTTTGTTTGCCTCATTGTCGCCCTGCTCGCCACCCTGGTCGTGGGTCTTGTGGTGGGTTATTTTTCCACCCAGACAAAAGATATCTTCTTTGTGTTTTTGACGCTGGCATTCGCCCAGTTTCTCTATCTCACCGCGTTTAATCTTACCACCGTCACTGGGGGGGACAACGGGCTCAGTTTGCCCCAGGTAACACTGGGTATCCCCGGCCTTTGGGAGACCCTCATCCCAAGACCCAGCGGTTTTTATTATCTTGTACTTGTATTTCTGGTGCTTTCATTTTTGTATTGCCGGAGGGTCATCAAAAGTCCTTTCGGAAGAGTCCTTGTGGGCATCAGAGAGAATGAAGAAAGAGTCAGCTTTTTGGGATACAACGTCCGCCTGCTCAAGATAAAGGCATTTATGATTTCTGCATTTTTTGCGGCCATCGCCGGCGTCTTGTTTGCCACCTACCAGGAGTTTGTCTCACCCGAAATGCTTCACTGGTCAATTTCGGGAGACTTTATCCTCATGTCCGTACTCGGGGGAATGGGGACATTGATCGGGCCGGTTGTGGGAGGAGTAATCCTCTTATGGGGTGGAGACGTCCTAAGCTCGTTGACCGAGAACTGGATGATTTTTATCGGCGGATTTTTTGTTCTCATGATCATACTGGCCCCCAAGGGGGTGGTGGGGACGATTTCCGACTTGCTTAACACGGAAAAGAGAAAATAATGTTGCTTCAGGTTAACGATATCACCAAAAGCTTCAGCCAATTACGTGTGTTGACCGACCTGAGCTTTGAGGTAAAAAAAGGGGAACTTAAAGCTATCATTGGCCCAAACGGTGCAGGTAAGACCACACTCTTTAACACCATAACCGGACGTTATGCGCCCGATAGCGGAACAATCCTTTTTCAAGGAAAAGATGTGACCGGCCTGAAACCGCATAACCTCTCCAGGATGGGTATAGCCCGATCGTTCCAGATCAACAACTTCTTCTCGAACCTGACGACCCGCGAGAACATACACCTGGCCTTTCAGTCGGTACTCAAAGGGAGCACCTCCATCTGGAGGAATATTCGCAAAGAGGATTCATTGGAAGAGCGGTCAACCGAGATCATGGAATGGATCGGTCTGCTTGAGCAGAGGGACGAATTGGCAATGAACCTCTCGTATGGGGATCAAAGAAAACTTGAGATCGGGCTTGCCTTGGGAACCAATCCCTCCCTGCTCTTCCTGGACGAGCCCACCTCGGGAATGAGCCGGTTTGAAAGCGGTGCCATGATTAAACTCATTGAGGCGCTCTCCGAGCGTGTCACTATTGTCCTGATCGAGCACGATATTGAGCTGGTAATGAAGGTGTCCGACAGCATCTTGGTCATCAATTACGGGGAGAAAATAGCCGAAGGAACCCCTGCTGAAATTGAGAAAAACGACGAAGTGCAGCGCGTATATCTGGGAGGGCTGTAGCGATATGATGTCAGTAGAAGACGTCCACACGTATTACGGTCCCAGCCATGTGCTCCACGGCATTGACCTGCTGCTGGAAAAGGGTGACGTCATATCGGTAATGGGCAGGAATGGTGCAGGCAAAACCACACTCATGCGAACCATAATGGGCCTGACCCCTGCGAGACAAGGCACGGTTGGCTTTGACGGCAGGGACATCACCCGGTTAAAACCCCATGATATCTTTAGGCTTGGCATAAGGCTTGTACCGCAAGGCAGAAACGTTTTTCCCAAGCTGACGGTGGAGGAAAATCTTCGTCTGGCCCTGGTGGCTCAGAAATCGGCTGATCCTCGGTCTGAACTGGAAAAGGCGTATGATCGGTTTCCCATCCTGGGGCAGCGGCGACAGCAAAAAGTCAAAGGCCTGAGTGGCGGCGAACGGCAAATGCTGGCCATCGCACGTGGTCTGCTCGGAAAAACACGCATACTCTTGATGGATGAGCCTTCCGAGGGGCTTGCTCCGCTTATTATCAGAGAACTCCATGATACCATTCTTGAAATAAAGACCGAGGACATAACCATTTTCCTTGCAGAGCAAAATGTGAAAATGGCCCTCTCGGTCTGTGATCGACACTATATTCTTGAAAAAGGTGAAATCAGGTTTACGGGGACAACCGAAGAGATGTCTGCCAATAAGGATATCATGATCCAAACCCTGGGGGTATCCGCATAGGGGGGAACAGCGAACAAATTGCAGCGTGCAACCGGGCTCGTTTCGCGTGGCGTGGATTGTGGCCCGATATGGCCTGTGGGACTTGAGAGAGATCTTGGACCACTGGTAATCATAATAAAACAAGGAGGTGTCGGATGGAAGAAAAACAAGGGGTTTCAAGACGGTCTTTTCTGAAAAACGCGGGAGTGATTGGTGGTGCTGTGGCGCTTGGGGGGATCACGAACTCTTTTCTTGGTGGATCACCCGCTTATGCTGCGGCGAGCTCCGGACCCATCAAAATTGGTGTGGTCTTGCCATTTTCCAGGGCGTACAAGGTCATTGGTGACCGTGTTTTTGCCGGCCTTGAACTGGCGCTGCAACAGGCAGGTGGTCAATTCAAGGGGCGCAAGTTTGAAATCATTAAGGAAGACTCGGAAATTAAACCGAACGTAGCCCTGACCAAGACCAAGAAGCTCGTTGAAAGAGACAAGGTCGATTTTATTGTGGGCCCGGTAAGCAGCGCCGCGGCAGCGGCCATGCGTAACTATATCCACCAAAAAAAGGTTCCCATGATCATACCTACAGCCGGAAACGCCTTGATTACGGGAAAACTTTTTAGCCCTTACCTTTTCCGGGCATCCATCAGCCATTGGATCTTTGCACATCCCATGGGCTACTGGGTGCATGACAACCTGGGCAAAGAGGCATATGTGGCCGGTGCCAATTATGCGGCGGGCCAACAACAGGTCTGGGCCTTCACCATGTCTTTCAGGGGCAAAGGGGGCAAGATTAAAGGCGCCGTGTATCCGCCGCTGAATGAAAAGGACTACGCTCCCTATCTCACCAAGATTGCCGACTCTGGGGCAAAGATCTATTTTGGCTGGTTCGCCGGCAACGATGCCGTGAATTTCTGTCGCCAGGCAGATCAGTTCGGGCTAAAAAAGAAGATGAAGATGGCCACCACCGGATGGTTCTTTGAACGGAACAACCTGGCCGCTCAAAAAGCGGCGGCAGAAGGATGGTACTGCTGTTTCAACTGGGCGATCACACTGGACAATCCGGTCAACAAGGAGTTCGTAAAGCAATATAACAAGTTCACCAAGAATGATGCATCGCTTTCGGCCTCCGTGAGTTCCGTACACGGCTATGACGCCGGGCAGATGATCCTGAAAGGTCTGGAAGGAACGAACGGTGACACAAATTCCGATAAGATTGTAAAGGCATTGGAAGGCCTAAAGCTGGATAGTCCCAGAGGGTCTATTGAATTGGACGCACAACATGAAATGATACAACCCATGTATGTGGGAAAAATAGTCAAGTCCGGCAATGCCTATGAGGCGGATATCTTCGCAGAACTGGGCAGATGGACCACTCCTTTGCTCGGCGCCAACAATACCTACAGTGTGGGTGAACCATTTATTGTAAAGTAACCCTGATTAGCAGGTTCAGGAAGGCGTTCCTTTTAGTGCGCAAAAGGAACGCCTTTTTTGTTTTCACAACCGAAAGGGTGAGAATAGAACTCTTCACTTGAGACAAAGCGCTTCCCGTTCTATCCCGACCACCCAGTCCCTCAAAAACGGCCATTTTAGCAACTTTTCGACTGTGCCGTGCGCAATCGGGTTTAACACCTTTATTCCCTTTAAAGCCAGCGGCTTATGCATGCCATAGAGGACCCAGTCGCCTCCAGAGCGGTTCCCAAAACCGTGTATTGTCATCCATGGGTCCTCTGTTTTACTCGCTTCCTTTAACCAACCCCAGGTTCTCGACTCCCGTAATTTGGACCACTTTCTAAGTCGAATTTGAGTTGCAGGAAGACGCTGGTTTTGAAGTGTCGTAAGAGCGCGCAAACCTGAAGACTGCCAAAAGTCCTATTTTTTTACACATAGGGCACATGAGATCTGATCCTATCCACCATATCCGGTTGCAGCCCTCTCTGACGCAGCCACTTCGTCCAAAGATCTCGCTCCACCGCCTTTTCGACTTGAGGGACCGTATCTAGGAGACAGTCTATCCGGGAGCTGCTTGCATCTCTCCCTTCCCTGG
>JAUVRS010000184.1 GCA_030597505.1 Desulfobacteraceae bacterium | reverse complement strand
GGGAAAAACAAGATGTGATGACGGCCACGGCAATGTTTGTGGCAGAAAATGTTCCTCTGTTGATGATCAGTGTTTCAAAAAACAGCACTTGTTATGAATTGATCGAAAAGACAGGAGAACTCGTACTGAATGTGGCCTCGACAGATCAGGTGGGGCTGGCCAAGAAAGTGGGTGCGACCCATGGACGGGATGTGAACAAGTTCAAAGAGTTTGGGATTGATGTTGAGAAGGGAAGCAAAATGTGGTTACCTGGTTGAAGTGGTAGCATTCAAGCAGGATGACTCCCAGACCCCCGTCGGCTGGTTAGCGGATAGGTATTTTTCATTGGACAAGGAGGCCCATTAGCAAGGCAAGGAGAGCATCATGCATATCTATGCGCAGATCTATGAATTCGCCGCATCAGCAGGGGCCTTTGAAGGTTATGTTTATCACCGGAAAGATGTGGACATGAATTCTCTGCCCAATTGGGTTAATAATCTGGTTGAAGCCTATCAACGTATGCCATCCGAGGCCCTCGGTGAATTTCAACCCGCCATTGATTTTACCATAGGCAGGGCGATCCGGTCCCTCATTCCTGTTTTGGGTGAAGGGCATGAGATCATCGGAAAATTAAGGTCCATGGTGGTCGGCGACCTCCCTGGGACGGCAGACGATTTCCACAAAAAAAAGCGGTTTGAGAAATCATAGGAACCAGGGGTTCATGGTGTCCAAGGAAAAACGACATTCTAATGATCATTGGGTGTTGACAGGAAAAATTGTCAGTGGGGCCAGAGAGGCTGTTTTTTTTACACAGCTCGATTGGGTGCAGGAGCAGTGTAAAACAAAATTGGGTTTCAAGCCTTACCCTGGAACCCTCAATCTGGAGATCAATAAGGAAAAATGGTCGGTCGTCGAAGCCTTAAAGGACGAAGAGGGCATCACGCTGATTCCTCCTGATCCCAAATTCTGCGTTGGCAGAGCCTTGCCCTTGACTGTTGGGGGGATTCGTGGCGCCCTTATAATACCGTCTGAGGACGTGAACATTCATGGAAAGAACGTCTTAGAAGTGATGGCCCCTGTGAGGCTTAAGGATGCGCTGGGTGTAGAGGACGGGGATTCTGTGGCGCTGGATGTAAAAAGGCCCATGTCATCAAAAAGGAAAAAATAGTGGTTTGCCTCATGGATCTGAGTGAGAGGCGGGTCCCGGAGTTGGAGGCTAATGATTTCCCCAATCAATGATCGGCTTACAGTCGATGCGGTCATATTCGATCTTGACGGGACACTCATAGACTCAATGGATGTCTATTGCAAAATCCTCAATTTGACCCTTGAAAGGCTTGGTTTACCCCCTGCCTCCAGAAAAGATATAATGAACGCCATCCGGGACGGCGATTTTGACTGGGATTGTGTGCTCCCCAAAGAGATGACGGTACCAAAAGAAGAATTGATAAGGAATGCGAGGACCATCATCCGTGAGATTTATCCCAGGACTTTCCAAAAAGAAGTCAAAATGATCGAAGGGGCCGACGACGTTTTAAGGGAAATTGCAGCCGTCGGTATGAAAGTAGGGATCGTCACATCGACACCCCGGTTCCTCCTGGAAGATAAGTTATATCCATTGAGAGGGTCCGGAATCAAAAATCTGTTTGATGTGATCATAACGACCGATGATGCTGCGAATAAAAAGCCCGCAGCCGATCCTTTGATCGTGTGTGGAAAAAGGCTTGGCATGGACAGGGACAGGATGGTCTATGTGGGCGATACCCGGACGGACATAAAGGCGGCACATACGGCAGGTATGAAGGCCATTGGCGTGTTGACGGGTATTGACGACTACGAGGGCCTGATGACAGAAAGTCCTGACGCTATTATCGACAGTGTGGTTGGATTGCGGCGCGTGATCAATTTCGACTTCTGAACCCTCCAATTATTATTTGTGAACATTGGTGTCTGGGGGCTTTTGACCTTTTATGGATTAGAAAATTCAGATAAGATAGGTGCAGTAACTAAGATTCGGCCAAACAGCTTTAAAGCTGAAAGCAAGAACGAATCTGACAACCTCAGACATTGAGATTCTGGAAGCCCCCTTCCTCTGTGCTTTCTAGCACGTATTGATGCTTGCTTCCCTGCCATCGCCCCAAACACCTGAGTCTCTGCCAACGAATTCCCACCGATTCGATTCGCCCCATGCGTATTGCTGGAATTCTCTCCTGCAGCAAATAGCCGCTGTACTGAGGTTTCTGATTTCTGTGCGGCTTTTTTTAGTGGTTTTGGTGTCAGGTGTCAGTTCGGCGGTTTTTCTGCCCTGAAACCTGCGCGAAGCATGCGTAATGATAACCCTCATTTTTTGTTAAATGTGACATAGCAAAATTAATCTTGTGGATTTCAGAAAATTTGTGTAATAAACGAACCCTGTGAGACACCCCACGGATTTTGAATTCTCGGAATCCATTAATCCGCTACCGGCAAAGGAGGGCAGGATGCATACATATACCATCAAACCGATGATGCTCGCCAGGATGAACAGCGAAAAGGGACCGATGACCTATTTAACCTATCATGGCCAGCCTGTCGTGCGTCCCTATCTGTTCTGGTACATCCGCACAGATGACAAACATGTGCTGGTGGACACCTCCATCGAAACGGAGGATTATCGAAACTATCACCCGGGATTCAAGGATTTTCCATTCGAATCACTGCAGTCATTCGAATCGGCGCTGGCCACCGTGGGTTGTGCTCCTGAAGATATCGATATCATCATCCATACCCACCTCCACATGGATCATATATACAATACCCCGAAATGCAAAAATGCAGTCGTATACGTCCAGCAAAGAGAGCTGGAATTTGCCATGAACCCCCATCCAACCATGGCGTTTGCTTACCCCGCGGAGATGATCGGCGGGCTCGATTTTGAGGTGATAAACGGTGATCGGGAGATTCTGCCCGGGATCTCCGTTGTGCTGTCACCCGGTCATTCCCCCGGCGGACAGAGCGTTTTCATCGACACCCCACAGGGCAAGGCGGCTATTACAGGTTTTTGCTGTATCATGGACAACTTTACCCCGCCCGAGGATATAAGGACCCGCGTGTCTCCGTTTTCCACATACCCCGTGATCGCCCCGGGTATTCACTCGGATCTCTTCCAAGCATACGACAGCGTCCTGAAAATCAAACAACTGGCAGACATCATCATCCCGCTGCATGATCCCGACCTGGCCCTTCGGGAACAGATACCATAATCTCTTTTCGGCCCTTGGGCTCGATCCGGATTTCCGGGTGCGCTGAGTAGGCGCGCTATCGACGAACGATCCGCGGACCGAAGGAAGTCATGCTACTCCACCATACAGGCGGCTCCGACCACCAATTCTGATCCTCCTGACAGGTGGGGATGTCTCACCTACACTGCTTTGCCTTTGCCTGTCCCTAACCTCCACAAATTGGTCTGTTCGAGCGTCAAAATATTTTGAGGAAGGCATAAGCTTGTAGCCGACAATATGCCCCACCGCCACCCCAGCAGCATCTTCGCTAATACCAACATCTATGTGAGCAGAAAAAACGATCTTCGGAATACTCGATGGGAACCTCTATCACGTCGTCATCATCGACTGCCTCTTCTCTCGTCTTAAGGAGCCTTGATTGTTTGACATCATTTTCCACCGCGACCAGGAATTTTTCCCCCGTGAATCTGTCTTCGGGAAGAGCCTCCCATTGGCTATACTTCATCACAAAGATCGTTTTATCGGTTTCAGCCTCCTCTATTTTCCTGCTCGTGAAATCCCCAGGGTAGTTGGTGGAGGAGACCAATCGGATGCTTTCTCAAGATTATTGTCAAAACAGGGAAATACGGTTATAGTGTTTCAACCCGATCCAGACAGTTTTGGCTGAAAGCATGCGAAATTTTTTCTGCCAACTCTTTCAAGAAGATCCTCAGTATTGGCCCTGACAGAGTGTGAAAAGAAGGCCATTTTGTAACTTTCAAAAACTGTAAATAGGAATCAGAATTGATGTATGAGGTCAAGTTCAACCGGATAAAAGTAATAAAGTGGGTGTTTTTTGTCTTTATTTTTGCTGGGCTGTGGTCTTGGTCACATGATTGTGGGGCCCAGGTCGAGCCTGCCAATTTCCCCTCCCTGATATCATCTCTCAAAATCAAGACACCTCAGATTTTTTGTGGAGAACCGGTCCCTTTGAAAATCCATCAAGTGAGAGAGCGTTTTGAAAAAGAACTTCTTCTCTCTCTCTGGGATCGACCTCAGGTAATCTTATGGTTAAAGCGTTCACACAGGTATCTTCCGCACATTGAAAAAATGCTAAAAAATAGCGGAATGCCGGATGATCTCAAATACATTGCGGTTGCTGAGAGCGCACTCAGACCACATGCAGGATCAAGAAAAGGGGCCATGGGGTTCTGGCAGTTTATGAGACAAACCGGTAAAAAATACGGGTTGACCATTAACAGGCGTATTGATGAACGTCGCAACCTGTTCACATCAACAAAGGCAGCCCTTCGATATCTGAAAGAACTGCACAAAGAGCTTGGTTCCTGGACCCTTGCAACTGCAGCATACAATATGGGTGAAAATGGGTTGATGTCTGAGATACTGGAACAGCAAAACAATAACTACTATCAGCTGTATCTCCCATTAGAAACCCAGCGGTTCCTATTTCGCATCCTGTCTATAAAACTGATCCTTTCAGACCCTGAAAAATTTGGTTTCAAACTGGAAAAAGATGACTACTACCCACCCTTGGTGTTTGATAAGGTCCGCGTGAAATCTGTCGGTGAGGTGCCAATCCGGGTCATTGCAAAGGCGGCAAAAACCCATTTCAAGGTAATCAAAGACCTCAACCCGGAAATAAGAGGGCACTATCTGGTCTCCGGGACCCATGAGATACTGGTTCCCAAAGGCGCGTCCAAAGGATTCCAGAAAAGATACCAGCGACTCGTCAGCAGAGCCTCTTTGGATAGAGGTAAACGGACCTATGTTGTCAAAAACGGGGACAATCTCTCCTCCATTGCCGAGAGGTTTGATGTTCCACTCAGTTCATTGATCATCTGGAACCGAATCGATCCCGCACGGCCCATCCACCCCGGAAATCGTATCATCATCTATTCCGGAAAATAGCAACAAACGTAGCCGTTCACGGATTCAAAGGTTCAGAGGTTCAAGGTTATGTTTTTGTCCCCGGACTCCATTTTGGAGGCGGATGTAGGTGAGAAACACCTGGCTTCGTAATTGCCAATCTGAAAATTGGCGGCGTATTGGCAATCATGTGGCAAAACCAGCATTCTCTACTCTTCAATTTTCTCTTTGTTCTTAACCCTGAACGTTGAACCTTGAACCTGTGAACACTTACCAATAAACCAACTGTATCTGTAAAGGACCAGACCGGTTTTTTTCACCTTTCTTTGCTCTGCGACTTACCATTGACAATAGTCCAAAGATCTGAAATGGTTATTTCCTTTTGAAGGCTCTATAATTACCTCCCTTAGGAGGACCAACCCATGAAACTGTCTATTATTATACCCTGCTATAATGAAAAGGAGCACCTCTCAAAGTTGATTACCCTTGTGAAGGCATCCCTGGTCTACGACAAGGAAATTATCCTTGTGGATGACTGTTCAAATGACGGAACAACCGAACTAATCAGGGCCAAACTCGAATTAGAAGTGGACAAAGTTGTTTTCCATCCAAAAAACATGGGAAAAGGCGCGGCTATCAGATCAGGACTCAAACACG
>JAUVRS010000090.1 GCA_030597505.1 Desulfobacteraceae bacterium | reverse complement strand
GGACATTTCCATCCTTCTCATTACGGAAACACTCGCCATACCCGATCTCCCCATCGAGGTTCTGGAGAAAATTGACGGATATGTCTGGAAAACCGAAGATACCCCGGCGTTTATTGCGGGGAGGATCGAAAAGGAGTTGGACAGATATATCGATGAAGTCCTCCCCCCATTCTTTAAGGCCCTTGTAAAATATGGCGAAGATTACAAATATGCCTGGCACACCCCGGGTCACATGGGAGGGGTTGCCTTTTTAAAAACACCGGCCGGCAGGGCCATGCACAAATTTTTTGGTGAAAACCTGTTCAGAACAGACCTTTCCGTATCCGTGCCGGAACTCGGTTCGCTTCTTGATCACGAAGGTGTGGTGGCCGAGGCCGAACAGGAAACCGCCAGGGTGTTTGACGCCGACGATACCTTCTATGTCCTAAACGGGACGTCCACCGCCAACCAGATTGTCTGGCACGCCCGCGTTACCCATGGAGAGACCGCCCTCGTAGATCGTAACTGCCACAAGTCCCTTAACTATGCCATGCTTGTGACCGGCGCAAACCCCATCTATCTTATGCCCAGCCGAAACCCCTATGGCACAATAGGGCCCATCCACTACAAGGAATTTGACGTGGAGAATATCAAGAAAAAAATTCAGGATTCCCCACTCATAAAAGACGAAGACAAGGGCAAAAAGATAAAGATGTCCGCTGTGACCAACTCCACATATGATGGTCTTTGCTACAATGTCATAGGGATCAAGGACAAGCTTGCCGAGATAGTTGAAAATCTTCATTTTGACGAGGCCTGGTATGCCTATGCCCGTTTTCACCCTCTGTATGAAAACCATTACGGGATGACGCGAAACGGGGAGAAGCCAAACCACCCCCCCGTATTTGCCACCCACTCCACCCACAAACTGATGGCGGCCTTTTCCCAGGCCTCTATGATTCACGTAAAAAACGGGGGTAATGTTGCGGTTGACCATGACCTTTTTAACGAAGCCTATATGCTCCACGGGTCCACGTCACCAAACTATACCCTGATCGCCAGTCTTGATGTTGCCACGCGGATGGTAAAGGGGGCAGGTGGCCGCCATCTTATGAATGACACCATTGAGGAGGCGATTATCTTCCGTAAAAAGATGGCGCAGGTGGCAAAAAAGATTGCTACCCTCGAGGACGACCCCAACAAGTGGTGGTTTACGGCATGGCAGCCGGAAAAGGTCGACGTCAAAAAAAACGGATCAATTGAGGTGATGGACTTCGAGCACGTGGATACGGATTACCTTATGAACAATCAGAAATGCTGGGTGCTTAATCCCGGGGATTCCTGGCACGGGTTTGACCTGGAAAAGGAAAACTATATCATGCTGGACCCCATCAAGGTCACCATTGCCACCCCCGGCATAGATGCAAACGGGAAGCTGGGGGAATGGGGGATTCCTGCCTCTGTTGTCACAAATTATCTGATCACAAAGGGTGTTGTTGCGGAAAAAACCGGCCACTATTCCTGGCTCATGCTTTTTTCCATGGGAACCACCAAGGGAAAATCAGGGACCCTCCTGGCCGAGATGTTCAAATTCAAGAGGCTTTTTGACGCAAATGCCGCTGTGGCGGAGGTGCTCCCGGATCTGGTGAAAGAACATCCGGATAACTATGGTGAGATGGGCATTAAAGATTTATGTCTCAAAATGCATGACTACCTCCGTGATGAGAAGATAGTGGAGACCATGCTGGATTGTTTTGACTTTATGCCCGAGCAAGTCATGAAACCGGCTGATGCGTACAGTGAACTGGTGAAGGGTAATGTGGAATATGTTCACCTCAAGGATATGAAAGGGCGTATTCCTGCTGTTATGGTGGTGCCTTATCCTCCGGGAATTCCGATTATTATGGAAGGGGAGAGGTTCAGCGGGGCGGCCGAGCTAATTATCGATTATCTTCAGAAAGTGGAAACGTTTGAATATGAGTTCCCTGGGTTTGAAGGCGATATACATGGCGTTGTCAGGGAGGAAGGCGAAATGGGCCGCCAGTATTTCAAGATCTACTGTTTGACCGAATAGGCGGGTGTCCACTCTTCTCATTCGCCCGAACCCGACGTCAAAACAATATTTCTCTTTTTTCAAACAGGGCAGACCAGCTGAGACCAATACGTGGGGAAGCACATTTTTTAAGACCGCTTTGCCGGGCCGAGTCAATGATTTGCTTAAACCGGTCAAATGACACATGAAACTTGGGTTCGGCCATAAGGAACCTGGCACCTGGTCGAAGGATGGATTGGATCTGGTCAAAAAATCCGTCCATGTCAGGGACTTCATGGGCCATCCAGAAGGCAAGTGCAAAATCAACCGCGCTTTCAACGCCGATCTCACCCGGTTGACAAAGATGTGTCTTAATCCGGCGAGCCACACCTACCTTTTTAGCCCGCAGTTTCAATATATCCAGCATTCGCTGTTGAAGGTCGGCTGAAATGACTTGGCCCTCATGACCGACGAGCCTTGCAAGACCCATGGAAAAAAATCCCATCCCGCAGCCAATATCCATCACGGTCATGCCCTGTTTTATATATGGGCCCAGAAGCTCCTCTGGTTTGTGAAAAAGGCGGCGGATGCGATTGTCAAACGTGTATGCAAACCACCATGGACAGATATGCGTCTTCATCAGATATGATCATCCACCATTTTTATATTTAGTGCCTGAATGAAAACTCCCGTTCAGGCAAAATCCGAATATCGAAATCCGAAATCCGAAACAAATTCGAATATCAAATGGCAAAATGACCCAGACTAAGACACTGAAAATACAATTTTTTTGTCATTGGAACATTGGTGTTTTGGTCATTGTTTCGTATTTCGTGCTTCGGATTTTGAATTTCTTGACCGAAAAAACAGGGTTTTCGGTCAAGCACTATTTCGAGCCAATGTCTCAAATCAGGTTAAGCTGTTCACGGATTCAAAGGTTCAGAGGTTCAGGGGTTCACGGTTTAAGGTTGGAGACGTATGTATGTGAGAGGCACCCGGCTTCGTGATTCCCAATCTGAAAATTGGCGGCGTATCGGCAATCATGTGGCAAAACCTGCATTTCTTACAAGGACTTCGGGTCTTCAACTTTGTCTTTGTCTCTAACCCTGAACGTTGAACCCTGAACCTGTGAACGCTTACAGATTAGGTTTGTGGCGCCACCAAGACCTTTATGCAGTCATGATCTACGGGGCTTGATACTGTCTGAAACCCCTTGGACGCTTCAACCATTGAGAGTCTGTGAGTAACGCTATCGAGGACCGGGACAGCCCCCGCACCTATCAGTTTTAGGGCTGTGTGACAATCTGAAGGTGCGCCTGCGTAAGAGCTGGTGAGGGTGACTTCTGTTCTCCAGAAAATGTCGTTTATGGGCGTTGAAATGGTCGCGCCTTCAGCTGCACCCGCAAAGAAAAGCACAGTGCCTCCTTTTTCAACTGCCTTTAATGCAAGGGGAATAAACCCGTCAAAACAGATAATCACCAGATCGGCCAAACAGCCCCCATTGGCATCTCTAAAAGAGGGGATGATCGTGTCATCAACCGGCAATACAAGATGGGCCCCCATCTCTTTTGCCTTTTTGAGCCGAAAAGGGATGGTGTCGGCCGCCACCACCAATCCGGCCCCAAGGGCACGCGCAAGACCCACATGCAGCAATCCGGATATGCCGCTTCCCAGGACCAGGACCGATGCCCCGGGTCTCAACCGGGCGGTTTTCTGACCCCGCAACACACAGGCGAGCGGTTCCATAAAAGAGGCCGCCTCATAGCTGACACCATCGGGAATGCAAAAGACCCCGCGATCCACGTTGATGGCAGGCACCCTGATATACTCTGAAAATCCCCCTGGATGGAAATGTGTCCCCTTAAGAAGGGTCTCACAAACCGTGTGATGCCCGTCAAGACAATAATGGCAGGTGTTACAGGGGACGTGGTGGGTTGCAGCCACCCGATCTCCCGGTTTAAATTTCTCCACCCCTTCTCCGGTTTCAACGACCTCGCCGGCAACCTCGTGCCCCAGTACCAACGGGACCTTGTCCCGCCTGTACCATTCCATTACATCGCTGCCGCATATCCCGCTGGCGAGGACCCTCATCAGGAGTTCGCCCGGGCCGATTTTGGGTACGGGCATCTCTTCCAGACGGACATCATTGTTGCTGTAATACATCAATACGCGCATAACATGTTCCTTGCCTGGTAGCCGTTCACGGGTTCAAAGGTTCACACAGGTTCAGGGGTTCACGGTTACCGTGCCTCTAAACGGGCGTGCTTCAGACACCGGTCACTTGTTGAGGGCCGCTATGGTTTTTCGGCTTTTAGGGTCTCAAAAAGATCAAGGGCCTGGGCAGGGGTGGCGTCATCGTGAATAACGGCGTTTAACGCCCCCATGACGGCCACCGGATGGGGACTCTGCCACACATTTCTCCCCAGGTTAATACCAATGGCCCCCTTTTGTATTCCGTCATACACAAATTCAAAGACCTCGAGCTCCGTCTCGCACTTGGGACCACCGGCAATCACCACGGGGACCGGGCACCCGTCTGTCACCTTTTCAAACCCTTCCGCGCAATAATAGGTCGTTACGATCCTTGCACCCAGTTCTGCGGCAATCCGGCAACAAAGGCCAAGATAGCGGGATGTCCTTTTTTCCATCTCTTTTCCGACAGCTGTCACCGCCATGACCGGAATGCCATATTCTTCACACTCATCAACCAGGAAGGCCAGACTCTGGAGGGTCTCTTTTTCGTAATCGCTTCCCACAAATATGGAGATCCCCACAGCAGCCACGTTTAGCCGTATCACATCTTCAATTGAGGTGGTAAGGACTTCATTTGCGAGATCTTTCCCCACCACACTGGTGCCTCCTGAAACTCTCAAGATAATGGGGGTCTCAATATCGGGGTCAATGGATGCCCTCAGGACACCCCGGGTGACAAAAAGCCCGTCTGCGTAAGGGGTGAGGTCCCGAATGGTCTCCCCCGGTCGTTCAAGACAGCGGGTCGGCCCCTGGAAATACCCGTGATCGATGGGGAGAAACTGACACCGTCCATCCGGTTTGATCAAACGGGACAGCCGGTTTTTTACCCCCCAATCAAGGTTGTCAGCGCCCTTTAACCATCTTTTCTTTTTGCCCTCGGCCTGGGGGCCCATTTCGCTTACATCCCTTGCATCCAGTATTCCTTCTGCATCGGCCATATCTCTATCCTCCCATAAAACAAATTGATTGCGGTTGAGTAAAACACTGCTGCTTTCCAACAGAGAAGCAATTGTTAGGCCAACCACCAGGCGTTGTCAAGCAGGATATATCAACATTTTGAGTAACTACTCACGTAGTCAGACTGAAGCTGTTTAGACTGAAGGCTGAAGGGGGCAGAAAAGCACGATTGCCGTACTTTGGCGGAAATATCTGGTTCTTGTACCAAAGATGGTTTCGAATGCGCTTTTTCCTAACAGCCTTCAGCCTATCCACCTGATTAGTTACCATTTTAACAACCCCGGGGGAATCCGGTCTCCGAAACTTGACTCTCACTATGTCGGGGTGTATAGACAGCCCATATTTTGATAAGTCCAGATTTTAATTAGCTTGGGAGAATCCAGTCTCCGGCAGACAAGGAGAGCCGGACAAGATCAAATTGTGGGTCACGGAGTTTTATAAAAGACAATGGATGAAACACAAGATCAGGAACTGCCGCCCTGTTTGATCCATATCGACAAGGAAGGCCGCTGGTACCACAAGGGCGTCGAGATGGTCCGTCGGGATTTGGTACAGCTCTTTTACCAGAACATGTCGCTGGCCCCCGGGGGTCAATATGTTATCGACTGGAAGGATGAGCGCTGTCTTGTGGATGTGGAGGATACGGCCCATGTGGTTCGGCGCGTGGTCTGCGAGGGTGGGGGCCGGGATCAAACTGGCCGTATTATACTATACCTGAGCGATGACACCCGGGAGGAACTGGCACCGGATACCCTTTTTGTGGGAGAAGGAAATGTGCTGTATTGTAACGTCCACGGCGGAATCTTTCCCGCCCGATTCAACCGTCCGGCTTACTACCAGCTGGCTGAATATATTGAGGAAGACGACGGGATTTACTATCTGGCCCTGAGAGGGAAAAAACACAGCATCCTGACGGTGAATCACGTTGCCCTCAACGACCAACACCCTTAGGGCCCTTAACCTGAGACCTTTAACCCGAAACAGGGGTTACAATTTCTATTTCAGCATTCTTTCTCAGGTTTTGGATCCAGTTCTGAAAGACACGTTTTTGCCTTGCCTGCATCAATGAAAAACGGTATTTCTCCTTTTCTTTTTCATAAGTCTTCTTGTCTATATCTTCTTTCCCTTCCCATCGGATAGCATAGGCACCCTTGCTGTTTTCAAAGACGGTATCCGGGTATCTCTTGTTTTTGTTCAATTTGAAGGCGGTTTCTATGAGGGCAGCGTCATAACCGATCTTGGGGACCAATTCATTACGCGTAAAATAGCCTGTATCGCCTATGTCCATCTTTTTTTCTTTGGCAAGTTCTTGCCATGGTTTTCCTTTTCGCAGCTCTTCCAGATAGCTTTTTGCGGCCCCGTTTGCCTTCTCATATGAAAGATATTTTGTGTAATCCTCTTTGACCTTTTTGGCCACATCCTTCAGGTCAGGCAAGTGAGATAGCTTTTTTTCAACCAGTTGAAATATATAAAACTTGCCATTCAGTTCAATGAGTTCGCTTGTCTCCTTCGCATCCAATGAAAATAAAGGATTCCCCTTTTCCTCACTCCGTGAAATGCCCGGTATGGGCTCTCCGCTGGCAAAATATCCCGTATCTTTTGTTTCGAGTTTATGTTGGGGTGCATATTGGTCAAGTTCCACGTCATACGGCATCTGGTCCATTATGGACAATCCCTTCTCATGGGCCAGTTCTCCGGTGGCTCCACTGATCAGGACCTCCCTTATCTGTTCCCGAACTTCTTCCAGGGGTTTGGTCCGCTTCTCCTTTATGTCCTCCACCTTAATAATATGATACCCGAAAAAGGATCTTACAAGATCGCTCACTTCGTCTTTTTTCATTTTGAAGGCCGCTTCCTCAAAGGCCCTTTCCATCTGGCCCTCAGAGAAATATCCCAGGTCTCCCCCTTCTGACTTTGAAGGACCTTCGGAATGTTTTTTGGCCAGTTCCGCAAAATCCTTGCCCTGGCGCGCCTCTTTTAGGACTGCCTCAGCCGCTTCCCTGACTATTTTGTCCGTGGCCTCGTCAGCATCCTTTTCGAGTTTAAATAAAATATGCCGGGCCTTTACCTGTTTGCGTTCCACAAACATGTCGGGGTTGTATTCATAGTAGCTTTCAATTTCCCCGTCAGTGATAGTGACCTTTTCCTTAAAACCGTCCGGATCGATTTCCATATAGGTGAGTTTGATCTTGTCAGGGACCCGGTATTGTTCCTGGTTTTTCTTAAAGAATTTTTCCATGGCAGCCTGGTCAACAGTGACCGATTTTTCGAATTTTTCCGGGTTGAAATGAACAAAGCCGAGTTTGATCTTTTCATTATTAAAGGTGTAATACTCAAGCACCGCATTCTCCGGTACCTCCAGAAAGGAAAATAAGAATTGCTGGAGTTTTGCATCAAGCAGTTGGAGGGCCATGGTAACCTCAAAATCCTCCGGTTTCATACGGTTCTGGCCCAGGATGGCCTGGTAGCGCCTCATGTCAAATCTGCCGCCTACCTGAAAGGCCGGATAATCCATGATGGCCTTTTGGCTTTCACTTTCGGTAACATCGAGACCCAGTTTCCGGGCTTCCTGGCTGATCAATTTTTGATTGATAAGTCCTTCCAAGGCCTGTTGTTTCATGTTGAGTTTTTCTATGAGGTTGTCGTCCCACATACTCTGGTATTGTCGCCGCATTCCCTCCACGAGCTCCCGATAGGCCTTCTCGTACGCTGCTTCATTTATCAGTTCACCGTTGACATAGGCTATCTTTAATCCCCTTGTTGCCGTAAAGGAATATCCAAAATAGAAAACAAATACCACAGCAATGATGGCTATCAGAAACTTTATGAGCCAGGACTTGGCATGTTTTCTCATGAGACTGAGTACCATATGGTGAGTCCTCCTAAAGGATTTATGATTGGTGAATGGTGACTACTCAGGTAGTCAGGCTGAAGCTGTTTAGGCTGAAGGCTGAAGGAGTCCGAAAAGAACGATTGCCGCACTTTGGCGGAGAAACAGCAGACTTCTGCATCAAACATGGCTTCAAAGTGCCCAGTATTCTCGCTTTTCCTAACAGTCTTCAGCCTTTAGCCTACCCTACCCACCTGAATAATTACCGGAACTGAATGACGAGGCACTCACCCCCATCGAACCATAAAGTTCTCAATGAGCGGCTCACCCTTGCGGCTGGCGGAGCAGCATTTCTCCTGACTATCCTATGGGGGGGCAATAACATTGCAATCAAGTTTGCCTTGGCTGGTGTCTCTTCTTTTGCCCTTGCCGGCATCCGGTTTATTTTGGGTTTTTTTATCGTATTGATTTGGGCCCTTTGGAGCCGGGTGGCCTTATCTCTGGAAGATGGGGAAGGACGAGGGATTATACAGCTTGGTTTTCTTTTTGTTCTCCAAATCTGTCTGCTAAATGTGGGCATCAATAATTCGCTTGCAGGACGTACGACCGTTCTTATCGCAACCCACCCTTTTTTTATAGCGCTTTTCGCTCATTTTATGATCCAGGGAGACCGCCTGTCCCGGCTAAAAAGCGTTGGTATGGTGCTCTCCTTTTTGGGAGTGATTTTTGT
>JAUVRS010000214.1 GCA_030597505.1 Desulfobacteraceae bacterium | reverse complement strand
TGCCTATCTTTATGATTGTGGGCGGCCTTTTTCTGGTGATTTTGGGCGCCAGGGTATTGATTCCCTGCGCCACTGAAATCGCGGCCCGTTTTGGGGTCCCCGAGGACGTCATCGCGGCAACCATGGTTGCCTTTGGCACCTCACTTCCGGAATTGACCACGGCCATTACCGCCATCCGCAGGGGACTCCCCGAAATCGCCGTTGGGAACATTGTCGGCGCGGATGTCCTCAATTGCCTCTTTGTGGTGGGTGCTGCTGCCGCAGCCAGGCCCCTCGAGATTCCGCCCAACTTTTTTACCTTCCATTTCCCCGCCATGCTCGCCATCCTTTTTTCGTTTAGGATCTTTATTTCCGTAAACAAGACCGGCTGGTTCAAGTGGTGGCAGGGGGCCTGGCTTCTGGGAATCTATCTGGCGTATATTATCTCTCAGTATGTCTTAAACATAGGCAGTGCGCACGGATAAACATCATAGAAAGCGAGACCTAATTGGCAAACAAGATCGATTATGAAAAGGTCCTCAACCCTGCTCAGTTGGAGGCGGTCAGAACCCTTGAAGGCCCCTTGTTGGTTATAGCAGGAGCAGGCAGTGGAAAGACAAGGACATTGGTATATCGGGTGGCACGACTGGTAGAGACAGGTGTTCCTCCCGAGTCCATCCTGCTTCTCACCTTTACCAGAAAATCGGCCCAGGAGATGCTCGAAAGGGCTGCGGGTCTTTCAGATGCAAGATGCAGGTTTGTATCCGGGGGGACCTTTCATTCGCTCGCCTTGAGAGTGCTCAGAAGCCATGCCGAACTCGTGGGTTTCAAAAACTCCTTTACCATTCTGGACCGATCCGACATGGAAGAGGTCATCCGTTCGCTCGTCCCGGAGCTCCGGATTCCCAAAGGCGCCCCAAGATTCCCAAAACGTGGCACCTTGACCAACATCCTGAGTAAATCGGCCAACCTCCAGAAACCCGTGGATGAATTTATGACAGAGGAATACGCGCAGTTCCTCCATTTCAGCTCTGAGATCCATAGACTGGGGAATCTCTATACGGCCTACAAAAAGACAAATCTCCTGATGGACTACGATGATCTTATTATCTACCTCAGAAGGCTTCTGGAAGAACGTGAAGAGGTGCGGCAAAATCTGAGCCGACAGTATGGATATGTCATGGTAGATGAATACCAGGACACCAACACCATTCAGGCGGATATTGTCAGATGGCTGGCCCATGAGCATAGGAATATCATGGTGGTAGGGGATGACTCACAATCCATTTATTCCTTCAGGGGTGCCAACTACAAAAACATGTTTGACTTTCCCGCCCGGTTTCCCGAGGCCAAGATCCTAAAACTCGAAGAGAACTATCGCTCCACCCAGCCGGTTCTTACATTTACAAACGCCCTCATGAGTTCAGCCAGCGAAACCTATACAAAATGCCTTTTTACAAACCGTTCAGGAGGAGAACGGCCAAAGGTGATTGACACCCGGACAGAACCCGACCAGGCCAGTTTTGTGTATCAGTGTATCCGCGAACAAATGGGACAGGGACGATCTCTTTCAGATTTTGCCGTGCTTTTTCGCGCGGGCTACCACTCCTTTGAACTGGAGGCCGAGCTCACCCGTCGGGGGGTTCGCTATGTAAAACATGGTGGATTCAAATTCCTGGAATCGGCCCACATAAAGGATTTTCTTGCACACCTGAGAGTAGTGGCGAACAAGGATGAAGCCGTAAGCTGGATCCGAATCCTGAAACTTGTGAAGAATGTGGGCCAGGGAAAAAGCCAGGCCATGATTCGATGGATGAGTGAAAACCAGATCCCCCCCGGGAGAGTCGGGGAATGGCCAGGGGCCGCCAAGAATGTCACCGGGCTCAAACCCCTTTCAGGACTTATATCACGCCTGGCCTCAAACAAGATCAACCCGCAGACAGCGGTAGAAGAAGTCCTGGCTTATTATCTCCCCATTTTGAAAGAGAAATTTGATGACTATCCCCGGCGAGAGAAAGAATTGGGACAGTTGATTCACATGGCCGGCCGATACAGAAAATTAGGAAGCTTTCTGGATGATCTCGTTTTGGAGCCCCCCTCCAGCCCCGCGGATCTCGACGCTGACGGCAGGGCAGAGACCCTTACCCTCTCTACGGTCCATTCGGCCAAGGGGCTTGAATGGCCGGTTGTCTTTATAATCTGGGTCACGGATGGGAGATTCCCTCCCCTGCGGGCATTTGACAACCCTTCAGCCCTGGAAGAAGAACGCCGCCTTATGTATGTGGCGGCCACCAGGGCCAGAGACCAGTTGATTCTCTGTTATCCCGGGAGAGAATCAGCAGTTTCATGGAACCCGACAGGTCGGGGGACCGGGCTGTCATCCTTTATCAAGGACGTTCCAGATGATGTTATTTCCTATGAGTCAGCGGGGGTGCGGCAGAATTTAGCGGGGGGCTATGGCTCGAGGGGCTATGGGATGAGCAGCGACCCCAACGTCTTTGAGGTGAAGCAGAGTGGATCAGCGGGGTTCTCCACGGGTGACAGGGTCCGGCACCCGGCCTTTGGCCCCGGGGTAGTCTCAAGGTTTTTGGATGATGACAAGGTGGAGGTTCTTTTCAAGAACTTCGGGCGCTAGCTGCTCCATATGGAGTACACGTCCCTCGAAAAGATCTGAGATAACCCTCACTCTTCCTTTCGTAACTACTCACGTAGTCAGGCTGAAGCTGTTTAGGCTGAAGGGGGCAGAAGAACACGATTGCCATACTTTGGCGGAAATATTTGATTCTTGCATCAAACATGGCTTCAAAATACCCTTTTTCCTAACAGTCTTCAGCCTTCAGCCTATCTACCTGAGTAGTTACCTTTTTTCAAGGGCTGCCAGGATCTTTTCGGGAGTGATGGGCAGATCCGTGATCCTGATCCCCGTGGCATCATATATGGCGTTGCCGATGGCAGGGGCTGTCGGCACAAGACCCGGCTCACCCACACCCTTTGCCCCAAAGGGGCCTTCCTTGTCATTTGTCTCAATACATTCAATATGTATTGGGAAATCCATGTCAGGAGCCGAGAATATCTTGTAGTCCAGAAAATTGGGGTTTAGGTTTCTGCCATCACGGGTCTTGTATTCCTCAGACAGGGCATACCCAAGACCCTGCGCTATCCCGCCATAGATCTGCCCTTTGACAGCCTGTTTGCTGATGACCTGCCCCACATCATGTGCCGCCGCATACTTCAGGATCTTGATCTTTCCTGTCTCCAGATCCACCTCCACCTCTGCCCCCTGAGCGCCAAAAATATAGGTAGAGGAGATGTTCCCCCGTCCTGTCCTGGGATCCGACATCTGGTTGGGGGGATCATAAAATGCCTCAACCACCACCATGCTCCCTTGCTCTCTGTGGTGAGCGCTTCGCAAGATTTCATCAAGCCGTACCCGAAGCAACGGGTTATGCGGCTCTTCCTTCAGAAACACATAATTCTCTTTCAGTTCAAGCTCCGATGGATCAAAAATCCTTTCATAGTTGAGATCGGGTATCTCAAAATCAGGGTCCTCTTTTTTGCGTTTTTTCATCTCGGATTGCACACGGGCCATAAAAATGTCCGCAGACAAATCAAATATCTTTTTTCTCGCCTTCTCAGCGGCCATAATGGCTGCATTGCACGAGGTAAAGGCCCCCCGGCTGGCGTGGGTCCCCACGTCCCAAGGGCAAGTCGCCGTATCCCCCGAGACGATGCTCACCCTGTCTGGTGTTACCCCGAGGGCCTCTGCGGAGGCAAGGGTCAGGGCCACGTCAAATCCCTGCCCCATTTCCACACCGCCGGTGAACACAGAGACATGGCCAAAATCATCCAGTTTCATGACAATCCCGGTACCATCCGAGCGGTACACCCTGGCAGACCCCCCCACATGGAACAAAGATGCCATCCCCACACCCCGGGCCTTGTCCCGTCCCTTGCCTCGTTTTTTGTTCCAATCAAGATTCTCTGCAACCGATTCCAGACAGTCCTTGAGACCACACGTGGATATTTGTAGGCCCATGGGGGTCACTTCATCGGGGACATTGCTGTTGATCATCCTAAACTCAAAGGGGTCGATGCCTGCTGTTTCTGCAAGATGATCCAGGTTGTTCTCTATGGCCCAGGCCGCCTGTGGGTTTCCGTAACCTCTCATGGCCTGACAATAGGTGTTGTTTGTATACACGATCTTTGTTTGGTAAAAAACATTGGGGACCCGGTAAAGCGATGAGATGGGGAGCATCATGACGCTCGGGGTGGTGGCGCCCCAGGAGGTGTAGGCACCGTTATCCAGTGTCATCCGGACCTCCCTGAAGGTCAACGACCCCTCCTTGTCGCACCCTTGAATGATATGGGTCCTTGTGGGTTGCCGGGGGGAGAGGGTCACAAACTCTTCCTCCCGGCTCAGCACGATTTTGACCGGTCTTCCGGTTTTGTAGGCCAGGAGTATGGCGATATATTCATACCCGTGCGTGTCAAGACCTGTACCAAACGCCCCTCCCAGTGTCGGGACAACAACCCGTGAGTTTTTTCCCTTGAGCCCCATGGCCGCAAGGGCCTGGTTAAAATCGTTTTGGGCCAGGAAAGGTATCTGGGTTTTTGCATGGATAAGCAGGTTGTTGTCGAGATCAAATTCCGCAATGCATCCGGCTGTCCCCAGACAGGACTGCTGGACAAGGGGGGTTGTCAAACGATCTTCGGCAATGTAGCACGATTCATCCCTGGCCTTTTCCACGTCACCCGCGACAAACTCCCAGGGAACCGGCAAAAGGTTGTCTTTTTTAGGTCTCCCCCGGGGATCTGTTTCATGAATGAGGGGGGCCCCCTCTTTTAAGGCATCTTCGGGGTCAAATACAGCTGGCAGTTCCTCATACTCCACCCGTATCAGATCAAGGGCCTCTTCTGCGATTTCAGGGTCTATAGCTGCAACCGCTGCGATCTCATCCCTGAATTGCCGTACCTTTTCCTTTTTGAAAACATAGTTGTCTCTTATAAACCCAAACCGTATCTGAGGGGTGTTGTAACCCGTGATAACGGCGTGAACCCCTGGGAGTATCTCGGCCCTGGATGTGTCGATGTTCAGG
>JAUVRS010000204.1 GCA_030597505.1 Desulfobacteraceae bacterium | reverse complement strand
AGGCCCTAACCGAGCGGGTTAGTACAAAATCATCATTATATTCGCGTATCTCCCATGAGCCGCTGCTGGTGGTAATCACATCAACAATCTTGTTGCCCTTGGTCTTGTAGCGGCAAACTGATAAGCCGTCAGCAAATATACCTAACTTTACCAATTGTCCGTCCGGGGGAAAAAACATCAGGATGATATCGTTTATGAGGCCCCGGGCAAAATCCATGGAATCAAACGGGGGGATCCCTCGATTGATGACGACCGTGTCATCATATTGGGCATCAAAAAGGACGAGCCCTTCGAGAGTCATAAGCACGCTGTGAATTGAGCCGGTTCGAGAAGAAAGCACGGTTATGCCAATCAAAACCGCATTTTTCCCTTGAGGCATTGTGGCCTCTATTGAGTGAACAAATTCCCATTTACCGTCAGGAAAGGGGGCCGTACAGCTTGTATCGGTGACGGACCACAGGGTCTGGTTGATGCGGGGAAGTCTTGGAGGGCTTGCACAGGAAGCCATCAGCAACAGGACAACCAGAAGTGGACAGATACCTCTCATGAAATCCCCTGGAAGATGGCCTCTCTTATCTTTTTGTTTATTTTGGTGTTTGTAAATATAAGCCGGGTATAAGAGTCCGGGTCCTCATATATGGTAACCGATTTTATTATTCCCGGTTTGTCTGAAAGGATCAGGTCGATGTGGCTGATCATTTTTGAAAGACCTTTTTCTTTTGGTGTCAGAACAATTTTTCGCCCCTCTTCCAGGGTGGCGTCAAAAATCGGGTTGTCAGAAAAATGACCTTTAAGCCACATACTGATCTCCTGGAGAATGATTTGCGTTCCCGTGGGGTTTGTACGGGAGTTTTCAACAAGACCGTTCCGGCTTTTTACAAATCTCCTGGTTTTGCCATTGTGCATGAGCAAGATGCTTCTGACAGGAGTTATATATTCCCACCTGAGTGAATTGGGGGCTCTGTAGTAAAAGATCCCCTTTGAAATGAGCGGTTTGGAAAGGATTTTCAGATGTTTCTCCTGAACAAAATGAGCCTCAATAGTCTTGATGCCCTCAGCCGCCTCCTTGATCTGATCCCAGTTATCAGCCCAGCCAATGGATATCCAGCTTGTGACGGCCAGCAGGGCAAGCAAAAACGCCCTGGATTTCCTGGTTTCAACCAACCCATTTTCTTTCAATTAATACATCCCTCCGTTTACAGAAATGACCTGTCCGGTGACATAGGAAGCATCGTCGGAGCAGAGGAATCTCACAACCTTTGCGACTTCCTCTGGTCGGCCGATGCGTGCCATGGGGATCATGCCCTTTATAAGATCCCTGGGAACGTCATTTATCATGTCGGTTTCAATCAACCCCGGGGCAACGACATTTACGCGAATCCCCAATCTCGCGACCTCTGATGCAACGGTCCGGCTGGCTCCGATCAGACCCGCCTTGGCCGCAGCGTAATTTGCCTGGCCCCTATGGCCGACCAGACCCGAAAGGGACGATATTGAGACGATAGCACCGTTCTTGTTCGAGACCATTTTCTCTAAAATCGGTCTGGTGACATTATAGAACCCCTTGAGGCTTGTGCCGATTACACTGTCCCACTCATCTTCAGGCATAAAGACAAATAATCCGTCATGGGTGATGCCCGCATTATTTACCAGGACTTCAATATTATCAAACCGTGAGATAACAGTTTCGATGGCCCGTCCTGTTTCCTCAGAATTTGAAACATCAAAATTGACTGTTTCCCCATCCGACCCCGCAGCTCTTATCATCCTCAGGGTTTCCGATGCTGCCTTTTTGTTTGCCTTGTAGTTTACGATGATAAAATATCCGTCCCTTGCGAGTTCAAGGGATATTGCACGGCCGATACCTCTGCTCCCGCCCGTAACGAGCGCTATTTTTGGATCAATGCTGCTATCCATTGTCTGCTCCCCCTCTCCCATGCCTCTGATCCCGAATGCAACAGTTATAAAGCTTCCGCAGTGTGGAAAGGGGTTTCAATCAGGACGAACAATTTGTAGTTTAACCTCACCCACAACCTGTAAGTCAATTTTTGCAACCCCCAAAATTTCGTAGTAGTTTTCAAAAGAAAAACTTTTTTTTGAATTGATTCGTATTCGGGCGTTGAGGGGGATTTTGTCAAGATAAAAAAGTGCCTGCTTTATCCCAACCAGCCACCCGGTTTTGCCCTCAATATCCAGGCCTTCCTGTACGGCTTCCTTCCATCCAACACACGCCCCTGCGGTTTGGGCGACAAGCTCGATCAAGATTAAAGGACTGACAGAGTCTTCTTCCACAAGCGGCCAGTTTTCTTTCACAACCGATTCTGTTACAGCCGTTTCTTCATCCACCTCAACGACTTGATCAATAAGTTTCATTCGGCCTCTGTGGGGAATGAGTTCTTCAATATTGATACCCGACGGGGTCATACCCGGTTCTCCTGTTAAACCATTTATTTCTTCTTTTTAAGAACCCTTCCTGCACCCATCCACGGATCCGGAGCCTGCGGGAATTCGGATTGACCGAAAAAAGCAATAGTGTTAAGACTCTTTTACGCCACTTTGTCAGTTCTGTAAAGAAGCAACCCAGACAAAACTTGAGTCATTAATATAGGATAATCTAAAAATGGAAGAAGCACTTAAAGCCTTGTTAAATGAACTAAAAATCAAAATAATTGATACCCTGAATTTTGAAGATGTCACCCCGGACGAAATTGGAGAAAATGATCAGCTGGTGGGCGGAGAACTGGGGATGGATTCAATAGATATCCTGGAACTGGTTATGATGATCGATAAAGATTATGGTATCAAGATAGATAACAAGGAACTAGGTGAAAAAGTATTTGTAAATTTAACATCTTTGGCGACCTTTATTTTTGAAAATTCCCAAAACACATCCAATTGACTGACGTGCGGGTTTACATCACAGGCATGGGTCTTATCAGCCCTGCAGGGCGTGGACTGGACAAGACCATCGGCTTTATCCGGAAGGGTGCGAAAAACATAAGACCGGTGAGCCTTTTTTCCGTTTCTCGAGACAAACAATTGCCTGTTGGAGAGGTTTGCGATTCCTTTGAGTCTGGCAATATGCCCCGGACACATCGACTTGCCCTCACAGCTGCAAAAGAGGCCCTGGGAAACTGTGAAGACGTTCCCGACGCAGTCATCATGGGCGTTACTACCGGGGGGATGCTAAACACAGAGGTATGTCTCAAAGAAACAGATACAAACCCTGAGTCCTTTAGATATCACGCCACAGGGTCCGTAGCGGCATATGTGGCCCGTAAACTTAAATGTCGCGGACCCGCCATTACAATATCAACGGCTTGTTCATCAGGGGCTGTGGCAGTCAAGGCCGCCCTTGAAATGCTGAGGTCCGGGAGGGGGGAGATGATCCTTGCCGGGGGCGCGGACTCTCTGAGCCGTCTGACCTACCATGGCTTTTATTCACTCCAGCTAACCGATCCTGACGGGGCCCGTCCCCTGAGCAAAAACAGACGCGGGATGACTGTGTCCGAAGGGGCTGCAATGCTTCTGCTTGTTGCCGGCGAAAAGGCGCCTGAACTTGCCATTGCAGAGATCCTCGGGGCAGATCTTTCCTGTGACGCCTATCACCCCTCCGGGCCGCATCCCGAAGGGCAGGGGGCCATTGATGCAATGAGAGGTGCAATACGAGATGCCCGGATACATGTTGAAGATATAGACTATATAAACCTGCATGGAACGGGCACTATTGATAATGACCTTTCGGAAGCAAGGGCCGTAAACACTCTCTTTCCAAAAAAAAAGCCCCTTATGTCATCCATAAAAGGGGCAATCGGACACTCACTTGGGGCCGCGGGTGCTGTGGAGGCCGTTGTGTCTGCACTGGCCATCTCTGAAAACCTGGTTCCGGCCACTATCGGTTGTGATATTCCTGACCCTGTTTTGGGGTTGCATCCCGTGATGGAACCCTTGGAGACACCGGATGTTGAGACAGTTCTTTCAAACTCCTTTGGATTTGGCGGAAATAATGCCGCGATTGTCATTGGTTCTCCAAAAACGCCAAGACATCCCGTACTGCAAAAGGAGGCCCCATGTTTGGCTGTTCTGGGATGTGCATGTCTTACCGGGGCGGGAAATATTGAAGCGTCTTTAAAGCGGCTGTCGACGGGAAGAGACTTCAGGGGCACAGTCCCCGATTCCGTGATATCCGAAAGCCTCTCTCCCAGGGTGATCAGACGGCTCAAGCGTTTGCCACGACTGACTTTATCGTTGGCAACAGCGGTCCATGCCGATGCCGGTCTTGCCGGTAAACCATCGTCAATTTTTTTTGGCACGGGCTGGGGGGCCCTTTCAGAGACATATGATTTCCTGACAAAGCTGTTTCAATCGGATGAGCAGTTCACAAGCCCCATTGATTTTATCGGATCAGTACACAACGCACCCGCCGGCCAGGTTGCGATCCATTTCGGGTCACACGGGCCAAATATAACAACCACGGGCGGTGATTATTCTTTTGAACAGGCATTGATGATGGCAACTCTAATGGCACATGACATTGACGACGAAATGGTTGTAATCGGGGCTGATGAATCCCATGAGGTGTTGTCGGATTTGTTTGACATGTCTGCAAGGGCCGACAAAACGCCTTCTGACGGTGGTGGGGCATTGTATCTGAAGTGCGGAAAATCTCATGCCAATCCAAAAATAGCCCTCCTGTTCTATGAAAGTGCCGGCAATAACCCCTCTGTCATTTTATCTCTGGTAACCGCGCTTGGAAGAAACAAAAGGATCAAGAAAACATATGGAGCCATCCTGGCAGGTATCCCTGCCGCTTTTCGGAAGGAGGGAGAGGAACAACTTCGTGAATTTCTGGCAATATCCGGATATGCTGGGCCCGTGATTGATTACAGAAAATTTACAGGTGAATTTGCATCGGCATCAGCAATAGCTGCAGTCCTCGCCTTTCAATTTGCAAAATGCGGAGAATTACCCGGTGGATTTTTTGGGAGTAAACCGGTTCGTTTGAATGGGAAGGGTGTCCTTATAATCGGTCTCGGGGAATTTTTAACGGCGATTGAGATAATACCTTAAATAATTAGTAACTACTCAGGTGGATTGACTAAAGGCTTAAGGCTGGTAGAAAAAAGCGCATCTAAAATGCAGTTCGGGGATAAAAAGACAAGCTTGAACCCCTGAGCCTTTGAACCCGTGAACGCCTACAATATTTGATCAGAGGTTGTGGGGAAGGTACTTCTTGT
>JAUVRS010000031.1 GCA_030597505.1 Desulfobacteraceae bacterium | reverse complement strand
GGTTTCATGATAAATGGATACCTTGTATCTTTTCGCTCCGTTCCGTCCGGGTTCTTCATGGGATACCAGCCCCCGTCCGGCACATCGCCGACCCACTTCTTGGAGACATACTTGCCGTTCTCAGCCTTCCCCTTAAACTGAATCACCGGGTGCTCCTTGTCCCAGGGGTTCCCGTATGTGTCAACCGAGGCACGGTTGTAGATGATGCGCCGGTTAAGAGGCCAGCACCAGGACCAGTCAGAATAAAGACCGATCCCGGACTTATCTACCGTGCCCCTCCTGGCCGCCATATTTCCTTGGTTGGTATAGGAGTTACAATAGAGCCAGTTTCCGCTGCTGGTAGACCCATCCTTTTGGAGAAAAGTAAAACTGGGGACAAGATCCCCTTTTTTAAAACGTTTGCCTTTTACGGTGATATCTCTCCGGAAGTAACCATTGATCTCCTTGGCCACCTTGTGGGGATCAAATTTACCGTGGGATTCATAGTCCCATTTAAGATTGAGGATCGGCTCGGGAAACACCCCGTTCTTTTGATACAGGTACTGCACCTCCTTAAAAAGCGCCACCATTATTTGCCCATCCGGCAAAGCATCCCCAGGGGGATTGGCAGCCTTGTAGCGCCACTGCATCCAGCGCCCGCTGTTTGTAATGGACCCCTCCTTTTCCACCGAAACCGCACACGGAAGAAAAAAAACCTCGGTCTTGACCGTTTTGGGGTCCATGCCCGGTCCCTTCCAGAAAGACCCGGTTTCGTTATCAAAAATATTAACATTGACCATCCAATCCAGTTTTGCCATAGCCGCCCTGTTTTTGTTGGCATTGGCTCCCGAAGCGGCCGGGTTCTGGCCCCAGGCAAAGAATCCGGTCATTTTCCCCCTATACATGGCATCAAACAGATCCAGCCAGGAATAGGACACACCGTCGTCCAACCTGGGGAGCCAGTTGTACCCAAAGTCATTGGCCCTGGTTGCATTTTTCCCAAAAAAAGATTTGAGCAGGCTGACCGAATATTTCGGATAGTTTTCCCACCAATTGGCGCTCAGGGGGTCTTGGGTCGCGGGGGTATTTTTCTTGTTATATTCCTCTAAGGTTGCTTGGGAGGCCCTTGGGGCCTTGAGATAACCGGGCAAGATGTGGAACAGGAGGCAATGGTCTGTTGAACCCTGGACATTGGACTCACCCCTCAGGGCGTTAACGCCGCCTCCAGCCACGCCCATATTCCCCAGCAGCAGCTGAATGATGGCCATGGTCCTGATGTTCTGGGTCCCCACCGTGTGCTGGGTCCATCCCATAGCGTACATGATGGTTCCGGCCCTTCCTTTTTCACCCGTGGCCGCATATGTCTCATAGATCTTCACGAGATCTTTTTTGGACGTCCCGGTGACAGCGGATACCGTGTCCATGTCATATCGACTGTAATGTTTCTTTAGCAGCTGGAAGACACAACGGGGATCCTGCAGGCTCCGATCCTTTTTTGAAATCCCCTTTTCGTCTTTCAAAAAGGCCCACTGGCTTTTGTCATATCTTCGCTTACCGGGATCAAAGCCGGAGAAGAGGCCATCATTAAAACCAAAGGAATCGGCTACAATAAATGCCCCATTGGTATATGCGGCCACATATTCCCTGAAATATTTTTTTTTCTCAATAATATAGCGGATCATCCCACCCAGCAGCGCGATATCGGTACCCGATCTCATGGCCGCATAAATATCTGCCTTTGCCGATGTGCGGGTAAACCGTGGGTCAACACTGATCAGCTTTGCCCCACGGTTCATGGCCTCTGTCACCCATTTGAAGGATATGGGATGACATTCAGCTGGATTGGAACCCATAACGAGGATACAGTCACTGTTCCGGATATCGATCCAGTGATTTGTCATTGCACCGCGCCCGAACGACTCTGCCAGAGCCGCAACAGTGGCGCTGTGTCAGATACGGGCCTGGTGTTCAATATAGACCAGACCCAAGGACCTCATCATGGCCTGCAGAAGCCAGCACTCCTCATTGTCAAGAGCGGCGCTTCCCACGCTTGCTATCCCGGTGGTGTGGTTGACCACCTGGTCTTTGGAATTCCTTTCCATAAAACTGGCATCCCGGCTTTGTTTGATTCTTTTGGCGATGCGCGGGAGGGCCCAGTCCCATGACACCTTCCGCCATTGGGCGCTGAAAGGGGCACGATACAGGGGGGTTGTTATGCGGTTTTCGTTGTTAACCAATTGGCTCAGTGCAGCGCCCTTTGCGCAAAGAGCACCTTTATTGACAGGATGATCAGGGTCTCCCTCTATGTTGACAATTTTTTCTGAACCTGTTTCACCGGTGCTGCAAATCACACCACAGCCCACCGCACAATAACAACAAATGCTCGTTGACTCTTTGGCAAAACGGAGTTTCAGCGTCTGGGCATGCGATCTGAATGGCTCCAAATCGATACCAAGACCCATGATAGCTGCACCTGCAACAGAGGCTCCGGTGATCTTAAAAAAATCGCGACGCGTTACGTTCATACGTCATCCCTTTGTCCTATCTTGGGAAAGTTAGGGGTGAAACCCATGTAAAGTCAAACTGGAATCTGTGGTTAACTGGAGTTTTTATCTCAGAACCCTGGACTCGATTCCAAAGACTCAAAAATCTGAAGGAAGGGTTTGTTATCCGCCGATGGACGACATCTGCCCGGAAAAAGGGGTTGTCTGTTCAGAGACCGAGTCGTGCTCGTGGGGTTTTTTTGATGCTGCCTTCAAGAAAATCGCCGCCAGGTCACTATCTGACGCCCCGTTACGAAGGGGCCCCCTCAAATCTTCTTCCCGGTCAAAAAGGAGGCAGGGCCGTAAGCCCCCGCTTGCAGTGAGGCGAAGCCGATTGCACATGTGGCAAAAATGATTTGTTACAGGGCTAATGATGCCTATTTCACCGGGGGCGTCACGAAATTTGAAACGTTCGGCGGGCCCCCCATACGCGCTTTTGGGGATCGGGATCAGCTCCCCAAGGCCTTCGAGCTGTTCTTTAATTTGAGAACTCGGAATGTGATGCAAAGGCATATCAGAGTCTGTGACCCCGACAGCCATATATTCGATAAATCTCACATGGAAGGGGTATCGAAAGGATAGCCTTGCGAAATCAAATATCTCATTGTCGTTTAGCCCTTTGATCACCACCACATTGACTTTGACTGGGTGAAACCCCAATTTTACTGCAAGTTCTATTCCTTCCCATACTGCCTCAAACCCATCATACCCCGTTATATTTTTGTATTTTTCCCTCTGTAGGGTATCCAGGCTCACATTGAGTCTTTTTATACCAAAGGATCTGAGTTTTTCAAGATTTTCTCTGAGACATATTCCATTGGTGGTAAGAGATACATCCTCAAGCCCTGAGAGGGCGATCAGCCTGGGAAGGAAATCGAATACACCCTTGCGCATAAAGGGATCACCGCCTGTGAGACGAATTTTTCGCACGCCCAGTTTTATTGCTATCCTGGCAAGACGAAGTATCTCCTCATAGGTAAGGATCTCCTCATGCTTTAGTTTGGGCAGCCCTTCTTGAGGCATGCAGTACATGCACTGGAGGTTACACCGATCTGTTATAGATATACGGAGATAATTGAGATGTCGATCGTACTGATCGACTAAGGGTATCTGGATTTTTTCCATTAAAAACGTACTCGCTTCTCATAAATATCCTTTAGTGAGGCCTATTTTATATATTACAAACCCGGACCGGAAGTCAATAATAATCGTGGTTGTTCCCGGCAAAACGACACACTGTTATTGGGATCAGACACATTTTTGCTAAAGATTCAAAATGACATATTTGAAACAACAAAACGGGTGATTTTGCAAAAAATCCAATATACCGGTATTTTATAAAATTTCAAAATTTACCCTATTGCAAAACGATTATAATATAGTTAACATAACCGTTATCATGTGGCCATTCTGATGATGGGAACCCTCACCCGCATAACTGGAAAAATGTATTTTGAAATCATGAAAAGGAGACCATTTGTATGAATCAATCAGTTGAACCTTCCGTCTGGATAGAGACAGTCATAAAAGACTTCATCGACCATTCTCGTGAAAATACTCTCAAAAACAAAGACAATGAAAGGGCATTTGAGACCCCTCTCATTGGTTTTTCCCGCGGAGATGACCCCCTGTTCGAGGCATACAAAGATCACGTGGGGCCTTTCTACCTGACCCCGTGGGAGATATTTACGATCACTTTTCGTGATTTCAATGTAAACCCCGAGGAACTCACTGTGATAAGCTGGATCCCGCCGCAGACCAAACAGACAAAGGCCGACAACCGAAAAGAGAGCTTTTATCCTTCAGAACGTTGGGCAAGGGCCCGCATATTTGGGGAAGAGGTCAATGAGAAACTCCGAAAACATGTGTTGGCCGCCCTGGAGGAAAAAGGGTATCAAGCTGTTGCCCCTGTTCTCACCCCTCAATTCAGCCTGAGGATCTCTCCCAAGTATGGGTTGGCCTCTACCTGGTCCGAACGACATGCAGCTTATGCATCCGGGCTTGGAACCTTTGGTCTTTGCGATGGGCTGATTACCCCCCTTGGCAAGGCAATGCGTACGGCATCTGTGGTAGCTCGAATCCAGGTCCCCCACACCCCCAGACCTTATTCGGATCACAACGAATACTGTCTTTTTTTTACCAAGGGGACCTGCAAAAAATGCATACCCCGATGCCCCGTAGGGGCCATCACAGAGGCAGGGAAAGATAAATCCAAATGTTTTAAACATCTGTTTCCGGTTACCAAAGACTACGTTACATCCAACTTCGGTTTTGACGGATATGGGTGCGGTTTGTGCCAGACAGGGATTCCGTGTGAGTCTAAGATACCCAAAAATAAGGATGTGGAAACAGACACCGTTGATAAACCCGCATAACCAGTAAAGATCCAGGCCCAGCCTCCGGCCCATAGGGCCTACGGCCCGGCGGGAGGACCCGGCTTTGGCTATCCCCGGAGGGGGTTTAGTCTACTGCAATTTGAATGGCTCAAGGAGTAATGGAGTGGACTGATGGAGTGTTGAAAGAGCTACCTGATCACCTGTGGAGGTAATAGACAAACCCGGGATTCCTGAAAACTCACTGCCTTTTATGGTTTTTCCAATACTCCATTACCAATACTCCAAGTCAATCCTGTCAGGCAGAGCCACTTGTCTCTGACCTGGCCAGGAACCTGGTCCGTTATCCGCTGAACAGAGAGCTTCGGATCAAACCGAAAAATTGATCAATTAATTGATCCCTTCAACCGGAGTCGGTTCTTGACAACCTCTATATCGTCTATCTTTAGTTTACCGATTTGGAGGTCCTTGATGGCTCGCCTGACCTTGTCCTCTGAAATCCCCAGTTTCTTAAGGGCATTGTCCATCGAAAAACTGAGGGCGCCGATCGTTATCTTTCCGTTTGGGTCCAATTTCAGCTGGCCATTTTTTAGCCCATATTTTCCCAGAAGTCCCAAGTAAACCTCTTTGTCTTTAAAAAACCCGAGAATATTGACTATTGTCGGACCTGTTTGTGCCGTCTCTTCCTCCCGTATATCTTCAAGAATATCTGATGCATTCACCACAATCCCAAAGTCCAGATTCCCCTCCTTTATGCTGGTCTTTGATGCCTTAATAGCCTTGAGGTATTTGTGATTTTTCCTGATTTTAACAATCATTGAAGCAATCAGGCTATTTGTATCATTTTCATCGAGTTCAATCTCAACTTTTTTGCCGACAGCAGTTTTTTTTATCTGATTTTCTATTTTTTGTCTTAGTTTCTTTTCTATTTTTTCAATATTTTCCCCATAGAAAATAACAGACCCCTCCACAGCACTGACAGATCCGTTTGTATACCATTCAGGGAGGTCCATGGCCTGACTCCAGAGGTAGTAAAGAAAGATCCCTGCCCCCAGTATAATAACCACAAACACGAGACCAATCTTTTTCAAACCCATCACCCCCATTCTTCGTTAGTGTCCTCTGAACCCCTGAACCTTTTTTTATCCCAAACCCTCTGTCTTTCTATTGACCTATGCCCTTCCCCCCGACACCCGTCATCATCATCGCTATATTATCCACTTTGTCGGCATCATGAACAGAAAAAACATCGATCATTTTTCCGGAGAACATGACGCCTATCCTGTCTGACATGGCCAACGCCTCGGACAGATCCCCTGTGACCAACAGAATCCCTGCGCGTTCCCTGGCCGTGAGAAGGAGTTTCCATAGTTCTTCGGTAGCACCGATGTCGAGCCCCTGGGAGGGTTGTTCTGCAACTATCAGGCGAGGTTCCCTAAAGAATTCCCTGGCGAGAACCAATTTTTGGAGGTTTCCTCCGGAAAGCTGCCCGGCCAAATTTGAGGTCTCTTTTGGGTATATTTTGAAGGCCTCTACGAGATCTTCAAGTTTTTTTCTGGCCCGGTTTTTTTTCAACCAAGGGCCCTTTGAAAAGGATTTTCTGGTGGTAAGAAGAAAGTTGTCAACCATGTCTAACCCAAGACAGGTTCCAAGCCCCCGACGGTCTTCAGGAATATAGCTGAGGGCACCGCCATCATCACGGCCAGAGAAAAATTTATTCCAGCTTTGCCCCAAAATGGTGACAGATCCTGACGGTGGTGGGGTCAATCCGCATATAATCTCAACGAGCGCTTTCTGTCCGTTGCCGGCCACGCCCACTATACCGAGGATCTCACCCTGACGAAGGTCAAAAGTGATTTCCCTGAGGTCATGGCTGGAAAGACCTTCGACACGGAGAACCCTCTGTCTAATTTCCATCTCTTTTTTTTTCACATCGAGAAGGATTTCTCTTCCAACCATTCGCCGCGCAAGATCAGCTTTTGACGTAACCTCGGATATGGGCATCTCATCGATCACCCGTCCTTTTCGAAGAATGGAGACACTGTCGGAAATCTCCATAACTTCGCCAAGTTTGTGGCTGATAAACACGATGGCCTTTCCATCTTTGGCCATCTGACGGATGGCTAAAAAAAGTTGATCAGCCTCCCGGGGGGTGAGGACCGCGGTGGGTTCATCAAAGACAAGTGTTTGACTGTTACGGTGAAGGAGCTTGACGATTTCAACACGTTGTTTCTCCCCCAGGGAGAGTTGGGACACTCTGGCGGATGGATCGATCTCAAGGCCGTATTTTTTGCCAAGATGCGTAACCCTTTCAGCCATCCGTGCCGGTGACAGAAAAAAACCGGATTTCTGACCCAGAAAAATGTTTTCGGCCACGGTCATGGCCTCAACCAGCTTGAAATGCTGATAAACCATACCGATACCGGCGTCTAAGGCATTCTTTGTGGAAAATATCTTTGCAACCTTGCCGTTGATCAGAATTTTTCCCGAATCCGGTTGAAGCGTTCCGGCAAGGATATTCATCAATGTGCTCTTGCCGGCACCGTTTTCCCCAAGCAGAGCCCTTATCTTTCCAGCCTCTATGTCAATGGTGATATCTTGGTTTGCCTGGACACTTCCAAAAGACTTGGAAATCTTTTCAAGACGGATGAGCGGCGAGTCATGCCTTGTCATGGAATTTCCCGTTTCTGATGGATAATAGGGTCAATAAACTGGGTTTCCGTGTCCCAAGGAAACAGTATCCAGGTGTCCTGGCTCACCTCGGTTATAAAGGTGTCCACAAGGGGTCGCCCCGCGGGCTTTGCGTAGACCGCTGCGAAATGTGCCTCAGGAAGCATTTCCCGAACGATCTTTGCGGTCATGCCGGTATCCACCAGGTCATCGATGATAAGCCAGCCCTCCCCGGTGTCATCTAACGATTTAAGGATCTGCATCTCTCCCTGTTGATCCTGCCAGGCATAGCTGGCGACGCACACGGTCTCTACCAGCCTGATATCGAGTTCCCGTGCCACCACCGAAGCAGGGACCATTCCGCCTCGTGTGACGGCGATAATCCCCTTGAAAAAATCAAACTCAAGCAGACGCCACGCCAGGGCCCTGGAGTCCCTGTGAAGCTGATCCCACGAAATCGGGTAGGTCCGTTTGTATCGGTTAGCGTCTTTTGTCATAAGAATCTCTCCGTTTCTTTCTGTTTGTAAATATTTCCGATATATTTCTTTTACCGGTCATATTCCATGAGGTATTGTCTCAAACACCCCGGGCGAGGCGAATCCGTCTTAGGGCTTGCCCTTACGGGTCAGTCTCTAGGTTCCATATTTACACCGAGGGCTGCGGGGACGTCGGATCCCCGTGCCCTGGCGGATGCAAACACAAGGACGGCAACGGTTAGGGCATAGGGCAGCATCAGCAGCAGCGATGACGGAATGTTTGTGCCTATCGCCTGCAACCGCAGTTGAAACGCCATAACACCCCCAAAAAAGTAGGCGCCCAGAAAGGCCCTTTCCGGCTTCCAAAACGCGAATATCACCAGAGCGACCGCGATCCAGCCACGCCCGGCAGACAATCCGCTACTCCAGAGGTGCGTATACGCCAGAGACAGGTAGGCGCCGCCGAGACCCGCCAAAAAACCACCCATAAGAACGCCGGCCCACCTGAACCGTAGTGCCCTGATTCCGGCTGAAAAAGCTGCCTCTGGGTATTCACCTACGGATCTTAACTCGAGCCCTGGACGCGTGTATCTAAAAAAAAGCCACATCAATGGTGGGATAAGAAAAGAGATATAGACAAGAAGGTCATGTTGAAACAGTACTGGTCCGAAAAAAGGTATCCCCTTCAGCAACGGTATTGATAAAGGATTGAATCCGGGCGCGGTCTGCCCGGCAAAAGGCGTCCCGATGTAATTGGCGAGACCGGTTCCCAGAATTGTCAGGGCCAGACCGCTCACGATCTGGTTTCCCTGCAATCCCATACATACCAAACCGTGTATCCAGGCGAGCATGGCACCGGAAAACCCTCCGGCAATAAATCCGAGAACAGGGTTTCCGGTGAATTTGGAGACGAGAAATCCTGTCAACGCCCCTACCATCATCATCCCTTCGACGCCGAGGTTCAGGACCCCCACTTTTTCCGTGAGAATCTCCCCGAGGGTGGCGTAGAGAATCGGTGTCCCGGATTGGACCGCAGCAGCAAGAAGCGTTATAAATATCCCCACTGTCATGCCGGTTTCCTCAGACCGATGCGGTATTTTTCGAAAAAGGCGCTTGCCAGCACTGTCAACAAAATAAGCCCCTCCATGATGTCCCCGAATGCCGCCGGCACCTGCAGGTCAAGCTGAAGATGTTCCACCCCCACCCTCAGGCCTGCCAGCAGAAATGAGGCGAGGGCAATAAAAAGCGGGTTTAGCCTCGCGATCCAGGCGACGACGATGGCGGTGTATCCATATCCTGCCATTATACTTGGCTGAAGCCGGTTGAGATTCGCCGAAGATTCCACAAAACCCGCCGTTCCGGCAAGGGCGCCACCCATGACCATAACAAGGATAACCAGCGTGTTGTACGGTATCCGCGCGTATTTCGCAGCCTTCATATTCTCACCACTTGCCTTCAGCTCAAAGCCAAGTCTGGTGAACCGAAAAAAGACCCAATATGCGATCCCGAAAAAAATGCAGAGCCAGAGGCCAAGGCTCAACCTTGTGTTTCCGATCATCGGCAAGATGGCCCCCGGTGAAAACTGGGCTGTCATGGGAAAACCGAAACTCGTTGGGTCTTTCCAAGGGCCGTAAACAAGATAGTCGAGGATATAGATGGCCAGGTAGTTCATCATCAGGGTGACGATGATCTCATTTGTCCGCATCCTTATTTTGAGTAGGGCAGGTATAAGCCCCCACAGGGCGCCCGCGAGCATCGACGCCCCCATCATGCCGGGAAGCAGTAAATATTGGGGCTGGTCAGGAAAGACGAGGGCCAGCCAGGTTGCGCCTATGGATCCCATGGCGAACTGACCCTCTGCACCTATGTTCCAGACCTGCAGGCGGAAGGCAATTGCCACACCGATGGAGCACAAAAAAATAGGCAGCCCTTTTATGAGGCAGTCTTCCAAGGCCCAGAGATCACCAAAGGCTCCTTTAAACAGATAGGTTAGGCCGCCTATTGGTGGCTTTCCCTGAAGTGCCAGTATAATGGAACCAAAAGAAAGCGAGATGGCAAGGGCTCCAAAAAAAATAAGACAGGAGTGCCAGATGGAGGTCTCCTGTCTTTTGGTGATTTTAAACCGGTACATCCGTTGGATTTTCTTTTCGTCGCCCAGGCCCAGTACCGCACGAGCGGTTGCGCCCAGGCGCTTTTTGAGTCATTGTTTACCCGCAGCTCATTGAGTGGTGCCGATCACACCATCGACAAACCATGTCATTCCGAGCAGTTCTTTGTCCGTTGCAACGTTACCGGCGGCTATCCTTTCCTTACCCTGTTGATCTTTTATCGGCCCCTCAAAGACCTTGGCTTTGCCTTGGGCAATTTCAGCCTTTTTGGCAAGCACCCTTTCCTGGAGTTTCTTCGGGACCATCGGCCCGAAGGGGGCGAGGTTGACGATTCCATCCGCGAGTCCGGGCCAGGCCGCTTCGCTTTTCCAGGTGCCTTGACGGACCTGTTTCACGACATCCACGTAGTAAGGGCCCCAGTTCCAGATAGGGGCGGTCAGATGGGCCTTGGGCGCAAATCCGGACATGTCGGAGTTGTACCCCACCGAGTAGACCCCTCTCTCCTGTGCGGCTTCCTGTGGGCCGGGAGAGTCCTGATGTTGCGCAATAACATCTGCCCCAACGTCGAGGAGGCTCTTCGCAGCCTCCTTTTCGGTGGCGGGGTCATACCACGTTTTTGTCCAGACCACGCGAACCTCAACCTTGGGGTTTACGGCCTGAGCCCCAAGGGTGAAGGCGTTTATGCCGCGGATCACCTCCGGGATGGGGAATGCTGCCACATAACCGATCTTGTTTGTTTTTGACATGGCCCCTGCCACCATACCGGAAAGATAGCGGGCCTGGTACATTCTTCCAAAATAATTTCCCATGTTTTTTGCTTGCTTGTAACCCGAGCAGTGCATAAAAACGGTTTTGGGGAATTTACCGGCTACCTTGAGCATGGGGTCCATATAACCAAAGCTTGTGGCGAAAATAATGTCATAGCCTCTTCTGGCCATGTTCATGATCACTCGTTCCGAGTCAGGACCTTCCGAAACCGATTCGGCAAACGAAGTTGTCACCCCGTCCATCCCCTCGACTGCAAGTCTGCCCTGGTTGTGAGCGTATGACCACCCGGCATCTCCAATGGGGGAGACATAGACAAAACCGACCTTTAGATCTTTCCCGGCCCACGAAAAGGTTGAAAAACCTATTACTGCCGCAATGGCAAACAACATCACAATTTTCTTCATTGAACCCTCCTATTTATCTTAAAATTACAGTTGATATTCGAAATCTTTCCTGTTTTTTGCTTCTTTGCAAATGGCCACCCTAAAAACATTTACCGTAACTACTCAGGTTGTCGGGTTCACGGTTCAGGGGTTAGGGTTACATTCTCGTCCCCGGACTGCATTTTAGAAGCGTATTTACGAGTAAAGTTTCAGCTTTGTAAGGCCTAATCCAAACTTTGGACCCAAATTGGCAATTATTTGGGGAAATGAGCATTTTTAACGAGGACTTCGGGCCTTCAATGCCGTCCTTGTCCTTAACCTTGAACGTTGAACCCTGAACCCCCGAACCTGAATAGTTACCATTTACCAAGAATTATGTACTGTATGTAAAGGGGTGTGGGATGTCAATGGAAACGCCTGCAGAAATTCCAACAAAATAGGTGAAATCACAGACCTTAAATCTGCTGCTTGCCAGATTGCGTGAGGTAAGGTAAAGAATTTTCTCGGCGGCCGTATCTCTTAGATATCTAATATCTAAGAGATCATAATTTGAGAATAGTTGTAGGACATGTGCGACTGGGTTGGCGTCAGAATGCTGGTTTTTGAAAGCCATTTTTTGACTGTATAGAGTCATTTCAAATGTTCAATTTTCAGATTTTGAAAGAATCTCTCGAACCGGATCAGCATTGAAAAAACCTTCTTTTAACTCGCGATTAGACAGATCATTTGCCGTTCTCTTGATTACTTCTGTCGCCAAACTCCACTGATCACGTGCATCGCTTAATCGCCCCGTTTTGTTAAAGGCCGATCCCAGGGATGCATAAGCTTCCCAGATCTGTCGAGGATTCCCCACCTCCACAAGGATATGGATTGCCTGACCAATATTATTTAGTGCAGCTTCAGATTCACCACGCCTCACTTGAACCTCGCCAAGCAATCTAAGGAAACTTCCTTCCATCTTTTTAGAGTGTTCTCTTTGAGTTATTGTTAGGTTCTTGTCGATAAGATCTGCCGCCGGATCGACTTCATCCGGTTTTTTGTCAGTGTTTCAAGAAAATGTATCACCTCTTCTTGATCTACTTCAATAAATAGAGTATCGATCTGATACCGGATGATGTTGGAAGATACCGGTGCTTTTTTTTGGATGACAAACCAACACGTTACATGTTTATTCCAAACGGGGGAAAGGTGGATGTACGCAGATCTTAAAGGGAAAACGGCCCTGATTACCGGTTGTGGAAAACGAACCGGTATCGGGTATGCCATTGCCAGAAGTCTAGCAACCTGTGGGGCCCATGTGGTTGTTGCCGATCTGGGCCAAGAGGGCAGTCCGGAGAATCCGGTTAAGACGGGAACCGAAGGTGAAATGACTGACATTGTTAAAGAAATCATGCGAGATTTCTCTGTAACGGCCCTGGCAATAAGCGTGGATGTGACTGACGGCGAGGCCATCAAAGGGATGGTGGAAAAGATAAAGGAGCGTTTCGATCATATTGATGTGCTCTGTAACAACGCCGGAGCCACTTTTGGCGTGCCAAATACGGTACAGGCATATGATGAATCAGCCTGGATGAAGACCATTGATGTCAACCTCCACAGTGTCTTCAGGGTCTCCAGGGCCATACTGCCACTGATGATGGGGAGACGCGGAAGCATAATCAACACGGCCTCCAGGGCCGGCAAAGTGCCGCCTCTCTTTAATGGTGCCTATGCCGTGGCAAAGGCCGGGGTAATTATGCTTACAAAGGTGATGGCAAAGGAACTGGCTGGGGAAGGCATACGAGTCAATGCAATCTGCCCGGGGCAGATTATGACCGATCTTGAAAAATGGCGTTTTGGCCTGGAGGCCCGGTTTTTTGACACCACGGTTGAGGCCAGAGAGGAGGAAATGTGCAAGACCATTCCGCTTGGCCGAATCGGCGCGCCAAAAGAGGTGGGTAATCTTGTGGCATTTCTGGCATCGGATGCCTCTTCTTACTGTACCGGTCAGGCCATCAATGTTACCGGCGGGCAATTGATGGAGTTGTAGGGTTCGACTGGGCCTTGGGTCGTAGAAACTCAAGGATCTGAATCAAAGGATCAACCACAGACCAATCAACATTTTTTAATCGTCAATCAAACAGGGGGCATCACTGATGGAAACCGTTTCTGGCGGACAGTTAGCAGCAGAATCGCTCATTAAGAGGGATGTGAAACATATTTTTACCCTTAGCGGGGGACATATTACCCCCATTTACCAGTATCTTGAAAACAGCTCCGTAAACCTATTTGACACCCGTCATGAACAGGCCGCGGTCTTTATGGCAGAGGCATGGGGTAAGATGACCCGAAAACCAGGGGTTGCCATGGTAACGGCCGGGCCCGGCTTTACCAATGCGCTTACGGGGATTGCCAGTGCATTTTTTTCAAACACGCCTTTGGTACTGATTTCAGGGTGTGTGGGCCTCGACAACAAGGAAAAGCTGGACCTACAGGATATGCACCAGGCGCCGGTCATTGCCCCCATGGTGAAAAAGGCCCTGATCTGTCATAAGGCGGAGAGGGTGCCGGAATATATGGATATTGCCTTTCGAACGGCCGTAGCAGGCAGGCCGGGCCCTGTTTATCTGGAATTGCCGGTGGATGTTCTCAACACAGAAGCAGACCTGTCCGCCGTTAAGAAAGGCCAGACCCATGTGGACGCCTCACCGGTGGATCTTGAAAAGGCGCGCCAGGTCATGGAGATGATACAGGCGGCCAAAAAACCTGTGGTGATTGCCGGAACAGGTGTGTGGCAGTCCGGGGCTGAAAATGATCTGGTTGAGTTTATCGAGGGAAGCGGGCTGCCGGTTTTTACCTCCCTTTCGGGTCGTGGCACCATCCCGGATACGCATCGGTTGTGCTTTGAAGGGGCACTTGCCATAAGACCGGGCGGGGCTTTTGCCGCCTATCTGGAAACCGATCTTGTAATCCTGCTTGGCACCAGGATAGGCCTTTACTATTTGTTTGGTGAAATCTTCAACCCCAACGCCAAGATGATTCAGGTGGATATTGAGCCAGAAGAAATCGGCAGAAACCGCAACATTAATCTTCCCGTGGTAAGTGATGTGGGGGCTTTGCTCAAAGAGTGCAATCGGCTCATACGGACACAGGGAATGAGCGCAAGGCTCCAAAAAAGATTTGCTCCCTGGATTATTGACATGGAGACCGCCGATCACCAGGGAAAGGATTCCGTAAAAGAACAATGGAAAAGCAATGAGGTGCCCATCCATCCCTTGCGGCTTGCCAGGGAGATAGACCGGTTTATGGACCAGAAAGGAGATATTGTGGTGGCAGACG
>JAUVRS010000233.1 GCA_030597505.1 Desulfobacteraceae bacterium | reverse complement strand
GCGCGGCCGAGGCCGGCAACGTCAAATACAACAATGGCAAGCGGAACTGGAAGCAACAGTCAAACTCCAACAACAAACGGGCTTTGCCGGTGCGTGCAGGCAAATGGACGCTTCTGTCTTTTCTTTTGAAAATCTTTACAGGGCCTATTTAAAGTGTCGGAAAAACAAGCGGCGCAGCAAAAAGGCATTAGAGTTTGAGATAAATGCCGAAGAGAATCTGCTCAAACTGAAAGTAGCGTTGCAGAGCCGCACATACCGCCCTCTTCCGTCTACCTGCTTTGTCACCGAAAGTCCCAAGATGAGGGAGATTTTTGCCGCCGATTTCAGGGACCGTGTTGTTCATCACCTGCTTGTCTCATACCTGGAGCCTAAATGGGAACCAATATTCATCCATGACAGCTTTGCCTGTCGCAAGGGAAAAGGGACACATGGGGCTATAAAACGGCTCCAGAAATTCATGCGGAAAGTGAGTGGAAACGGAACCCGGAAGGCTTTTTATATTCATCTCGATATACGATCGTTCTTTGTCTCGATCAACAAGCAGATTCTCTTTGATGTTGTGAGCCGGAAAGAGGGGCATCCGGATATCATCTGGTTACTCGGGGTGATAATCTTTAACAACCCTGCAATGAACCCGGTCAAGAAAGGTCAGTTGTCGCTCTTTGATGCCATTCCGCCGCATAAATCCCTTTTTCAAACCAACAATAAAACTGGCCTCCCCATTGGGTATTACACGAGTCAATTTTTTGCCAACGTCTATTTGAACCAGCTCGATCAATTCGTCGAACACCAACTCAAGTGTTCTTATTACATCCGTTATGTTGACGACATGGTTCTTTTGAGTACAAAGCGCAAGGAATTGGAAAACTGGGAAAAGGAGATCCGATCATTTTGCCAGAGTCGTCTGGCTCTTGGTCTAAACAAGGGACAGCGCAGACTTGCACCGCTCACCAATGGCTGTAATTTTGTGGGCTATGTGGTACGGCCAACGCATCTTCTGGTGAGAAACCGGTGCGTGAATAACCTCAAAAGTAAGATAAGGAAATTTGAAACTGAATTGACTGGTAAGTGGCATGGTGCGACAGTTGTCAAATACGACGTCGCGATCATTGAAAAATTGGGGTTAAGGCTTGCGCAGGCAATATAGCTTTCAATAAAAAGTTTTTGGGGTGATCTGGCATACGATCTTTAAAGAGGATCTGTCGGTTTTGTTGAGAGAAACTTGAAACTTGAAACTAGAAATTCGATAACCCCAAAATGTTTTTCTGTAAGTGTATAGTTTTTAAAAAAAAAGAGGAGGATTTTATGCATGATCGCAATACCCAATTTCAGGGGGCAGTCGAAAAAGCGGCCCAAATGGCCAGCCGCTATGAGATGGAATTTTTTGGATGCAGCCAGACGACTTTGGCGGCGCTGATGGAGGTTTTCGGCGTCTTTGAGCCGGCCGTATTAAGGGCTGCAACGGCCTTTTCCGGTGGTGTGGCCCGACGTGGCAACGTGTGCGGCGCGCTTTCGGGCGGGTTGTTGATGATAGGGCTTCTCACTGGCAGAGACGATCTCGAGATGGCAGCGCAGTACCAGCGTGGAATGCAGTTTGCAGACAAGCTCTGCAAAAAATTTGAAGAAGCCTACGGTACCATTGTTTGTATAGAGATACAGAAAATAAAATTTGGCCGATCATTTAACCTCTTGGAAGAAGAGGAGCGCAAGACGCTCCACGAAGCCATGCTGTCCAACCCGGACGGTTGCCAGGCGGTCGTCCGAGACGCCACTCAATGGACTGGCGAAATTATAGGGGAAATCCTTGAAAAAGGCCCTCCTTTGGCCAGGGTGCTTATCCGACAAAACAGGTTTGAACCATAAATCCGTGGAGGTATGTCCGACGGGGGCCGGTCTCCCGCTTTTCGGGACGGGTTCCCGTTTTCCTTGACTCACAAGATAGATTTTCTTATGCTTCTTCCCAGAAAGAGGAGATTCTTAGGGCCTGCGATCCTAGCCTTTTCAAGTGAGTAGGGTTTACGGAGTTTTTGCCTTTGTTTGCCTTGTGTCACCAAAAATAGTGTAGTTATGCTTTGTAGGTTAAATCGATATGCCCCCTGCCAAAAGACTGACAAAAACAAGAAATATCGGCATCATCGCCCATATCGACGCCGGCAAAACGACCGTAACGGAACGTATCCTTTTTTACTCAGGCCGCGTTCACAAGATGGGAGAGGTCCATAATGGCGAGGCCACCATGGACTGGATGCTGGAAGAAAAAGAGAGGGGAATCACCATTACCTCTGCAGTAACTTCCTGCGAATGGCATGGGCATGCCATCAACATAATTGACACCCCCGGACACGTAGATTTCACTATTGAGGTAGAACGGTCTCTCAGGGTCCTGGATGGTGCAATCGGGATTTTCTGCGCCGTGGGAGGTGTTGAACCCCAATCCGAAACAGTATGGCACCAGGCAGACAGATATAAAGTACCAAAGATTGCCTTTATAAATAAACTGGATCGGGTGGGAGCAGACTTTCAAAGAACCGTCGAGATGATCAGGGAGCGTCTTGGAGCGAACCCTCTTGTGCTTCAAATCCCCTGGGGGGCTGAGGATGGCTTTAAAGGGGTTATTGATCTTGTTAAGATGAAGGCGATCCTGTGGGAAGATGGGACCTTGGGTTCTGAGTACGAAGAAATATCCGTACCCCCGGAACTGATTGAGGAGGCCTCTCAATACAGGGAACTGCTCTTTGAAACCCTTGCCGACAAAGACGATACAATAATGGAGGGATATCTTGCGGAAGAAGACATCGATATCCAGGAACTAAACAGGGCCATCCGAAAAGCGACCATAGGACTGGACCTGGTACCGATCTTTTGCGGGTCAGCGTTAAAAAATAAGGGGATACAGCCTTTATTAAACGGAATTATCGATTATCTCCCTTCCCCCGTGGATATCCCGCCAATTGTTGGTGTTGTACCTTCATCGGGAAAAAAGGAATCCCGTTCACCAAAAGCGAACAGCCCGTTTTCTGCCCTTGCCTTTAAGGTAATGATGGATCAGGGAAGAAAGATGACATATCTCCGGGTTTATTCGGGAACCGTAAAAATATCGGAGATGATTTACAATCCAGCCAAAAAGACCACAGAAAAGATGGCCAGACTCCTAAAGATGCATTCTAACAAACGGGAGCGCATCGATCAGGCATCGGCAGGAGATATTGTGGCAGCCATGGGGCTCAAACTGACCACAACCGGTGACACCCTGTGCTCTGAAACGAATCCTATTTTGCTTGAGCCCATGCAATTTAACGAACCCGTCATCACCTTGGCCATCGAACCAAAGAAAGTTCAGGATCATGACAGGTTGTTGAGCGCCCTGGGAAAATTGACAGATGAGGATCCAACGTTCCGGTTTAAAATCGATGAAGAGACAGGCCAAATCGTCATTTCCGGAATGGGTGAATTACACCTGGAGATAATTGCAGGAAGGCTCAAACGCGATTTCTCCGTTGAAACCAATCAAGGAAAACCGCAGGTGGTGTACAGGGAGACAGTGACAAGCCCCGCAGACCACGAGGAAATCTTCCAACGAGAAATTGCGGGTCAGCAGCATTTCGCCGGTGTCAAGCTGGAAGTCTCGCCAACGCCCAGGGGTATGGGAAATCGGTTTGTTGACAAATGCAAAAGCCCCGAGCTTACGGAAGAATTTCTGGCTGCAATCAGGCAAGGTATTTCGGAGGCGGAGACTGGGGGGGTCATTATGGGCTATCCGGTGATCGATGTGGAAACAACCCTTCTGGATGTCCAGATAAAAGAAACGTTTTCCGACGAAATGGCATTTAAGGTGGCCGCAACCATGGCCTTTAAGAATGCCAGCCAAAAGGCCGATCCGCTCCTCCTCGAACCAATCATGGAGGCCGAAATTATGCTTCCGGAAGAATTTACAGGTGAGGTGATCAATGACCTGAATGCGCGTCAGGGTAAGATCGAGCAGATCACAAACAAAGGTCCGGTCCAGGTTCTGACGGCCAGGATTCCTCTCTCAAAGATGTTTGGTTATTCCACCTCGCTCAGGTCGGTATCCCAGGGTCGCGGGACATTTACCATGCAATTCAGCCACTATGACAGGACCTGACCGTTCACCTTCTCCTATTATCGCACCGTCAACCGGGCAAGCCCCTCACCATAATCAATGATCACACCATCGGGGGTGATCATTTTTAAGATAGGGCCCTCGATCCCATTTCCGATCCGATCCCCCGCACGATACTTACGCATGTTGATAAAAACAAGACGTTTGGAAGGATCTCTGGCATAGCCATGGATATTGATCTCAAGTTTCCCCATTTTCTGGCGGACCTTATCCGGCAGATCTCTTAACAGGGGAACCGCTGCGACTGATTCACTGACGGGCTCCTCTTTAGCTTTCAAACCGGGGGGAAGAGTGACATCCGATGCTTTTTCATTTACCGGTTTGGCCGGTTCCAACGCGACCGTCTCCCTGTTTACAACTGCCGGAGATGGAGAGGTATCCGGGGCCCCAGGGGTTCTTGGTTCCGAAGTCCCTGAATCAGGAACCGTTTTTTTTGAAACTACAGGCTTTGAAGAGGTATTCAAAGGTTGCTTTGCCTGGGCAGATACGTCGGGTTTTTGGGTAGACAAGACATTTCCTGGTTCCTTAGAAGCTACCTTTATGGGCGTTGCAGTTTCCTTACCGCCTATCTGTGGCAATGTGGGCTGAGAGTCGGTCTTTACAGGGAGAGCGGTTTTGGTTTTAGCAGTCGATCTCAAGGGGGGGAGTGAACCCTCCGTCTCACGTGATGAAATATCTTTTTTGGGGAGATGACTGGTCTTAGGTCTCACCGGAAGGGACT
>JAUVRS010000117.1 GCA_030597505.1 Desulfobacteraceae bacterium | reverse complement strand
ATGTGGAAAAAATCACCGGAATACCTGGAAAACAGTTGATAGAAGCGGCCCGGTTATATGCGGGCGGACAAGCTGCTTCCATTATTTATGCCATGGGCATTACCCAGCACATCAGCGGGCCAGACGCTGTCAAATCCCTTGCCAATCTTGCCATGTTGTGCGGGAACGTTGGGGTCAGGGGAGGGGGCGTCAATCCATTGCGAGGACAGAACAACGTTCAGGGGGCCTGTGATATGGGAGGGCTTCCCAACGTGTATACGGGCTATCAGAAAGTGGATGACCCGGTGGCAAGATCCAAAATGGAAAAGGCCTGGAACGTTGAACAATTGCCCGAGAGGCCGGGTCTCACTGCCACTGCGATGATGGAGAAAGCCCACGAAGGCGACCTCAAGGCGATGTATATCGTCGGTGAAAACCCTATGGTTTCAGACCCCGATCTCAACCATGACAAAAGGGCTCTGGAGAAGTTGGATTTTCTGGTGGTTCAGGATATCTTTCTTACCGAGACGGCGGAGATGGCGGATGTGGTACTGCCTTCCGCGTGTTTTTCCGAAAAAGAGGGCACTTTCACCAACACAGAGCGAAAAATACAGATGGTACGGAAAGCGGTGCAGCCGCCGGGTCAGGCCCGGGAAGATTGGAAGATCATTTCAGATTTGTCCAATCTGATGGGTTGCCCCATGTCTTACCGGACTGCCCAAGACATCATGGAAGAGATTGCTGGGGTGACGTCGTCTTATTGCGGTATCCGATTTGATCGTTTAGAAAAGGAAGGGATACACTGGCCGTGTACCGGGACCGATCACCCCGGAACTCCCTGTCTGCATATGGACGAATTCACCTGTGGGCTTGGGATCTTTCACCCCATAGATTATGTACCACCCGCCGAAATTCCCGATAAAAAATTTCCGTTGTTTTTGACAACGGGTCGGGTGCTTTACCAGTATCATACCGGAACCATGACCATGAAGAGCAAAGGGTTAAATGAACTGGCACCTGAGTGTTTTGTGGAAATCGCCTGGGAAGACGCCGTGACATATGGAGTTCGTGAGGGAGATTTTCTGAAAGTGACTTCAAGAAGAGGTGAAATGACAGCCCGGGCCAATATATCTGACCGAGCTTTTAAAGGGACCCTCTTTATACCGTTTCACTACGCTGACGCAGCCGTGAATCTGCTTACCAATGCTGCCTTGGATCCCATTGCAAAAATCCCTGAATTGAAGGTGTGCGCCGTACGAATTGAAAAAACAGGCAAACAATGAATTATAAACAATGGAAACATAAAAAGGCAAAGGAAACTGACACGTGAGGTCAGAACACAGGTTACCATATCAGGTGGAGTATACATCATGTTACACAAAAAAAACCTTGCTGATTTGAACCCCGACCTGACACCCGAGGTGATGGCAAAAGTGGATGAGGTGATCGATTACTACAAAAACAGGCCTGTCAATCTTATCCCGGCACTTGAAGAGTGTCAGGGGAGTGTGGGGTATCTTCCCGTTGAACTCCAGGAGTATATTGGAAAGGGGCTAAATATTCCCGGGAGCACTGTATATGGTGTTGTAACATTTTATTCCTATTTTTCCATGGTTCCAAAGGGAAGACATATTATAAAAGTGTGCATGGGCACCGCATGTTATGTAAGGGGTATAGCCGAGGTGCTGAATCGTATCCAGTCCCAATTTAGCCTGGAGGTGGGGGCCACTACCGAAGACAGACGATTTTCACTCGAGGCAGTGCGTTGTCTGGGCGCCTGTGGGCTGGCACCCGTAATCGTTATCAATTCGGACACTCACGGCGGGGTTGCCCCGGATCAGGTTTTAGAGATACTGAGTCGTTATGAATAGCGGTTTGTAATGGGGTCGGAGTGCCCTTTATGGAGGTATTCTAATGCCGAAGCTCAATATTCAGGGTCTTGAGGCGATAAAGGAAAAGGGACGTGTTGTCTTTTCTTTGAGAAAAGAAAAGGCCCTGGAGACTCTCACGCCCGACGAACGTAAAAAGAAGCACCTCTTGATTTGCGGGGGTACCGGGTGCCACGCGACCGGTAGTCTGGAGGTAATAGATGCCTTGAGAAAGGAGATAGCCAAGCGGGGCTTCCAGGACAAATATAGTGTTGTAGAAACGGGGTGCAACGGGTTTTGTGCCCAGGGACCGGTGATGGTGGTCCAGCCGGACGGGATTTTTTATCAGAAACTCAAAATGGACGATGCTGTCGAAATTGTCGAAGAACATCTGATCAACGGCCGTTTTATTGAGCGGTTGATGTTTGTTGCTCCCGACACAAAAAAGCCCATTCCCCGTTTGAATGATATACCTTTTTTTGCCGAACAGGAACTCATTGTGCTCAAAAACAAGGGGATCGTCGACCCCGAGGTCATTGATGACTATATAGCCGTTGACGGTTATCTCGGTGCGGCCAAGGCCTTGTTGGAAATGACGGCTAAAGATATCATTTCGGAACTCAAGACTTCAGGTCTCAGAGGGCGAGGCGGTGCTGGTTTTCCCACCGGGCTTAAGTGGGAATTTGCGGCCAAATCATCCGGAGATCTGAAATATGTACTTTGTAACGCTGACGAGGGGGATCCGGGGGCGTTTATGGACAGAAGCGTTTTGGAGGCGGATCCCCATGCGGTTGTGGAGGGAATGATAGTTGCAGCCAAAGCCATCGGATCTCATTACGGTTATGTATACTGCAGAGCAGAATACCCTCTTGCAGTTAAAAGGCTTAACATTGCAATCTCTAAGGCAAGGGAGTACGGGCTTCTGGGGGAAGACATTCTGGGGAGCGGTTATGGTTTTGACCTGGAAATATATCAGGGGGCGGGGGCCTTTGTTTGTGGGGAAGAGACCGCCCTGATCAGATCCATAGAGGGTCATCGGGGAATGCCGCGTCCCCGACCGCCGTTCCCTGCCCAACAGGGACTTTTTAAAAGACCTACGGTTCTGAACAATGTGGAAACCTATGCCAATGTGGCACAGATTATACTCAAAGGAGGCGCGTGGTACGCTGACATAGGCACGGAAACCAGCAAAGGAACCAAGGTGTTTGCGCTGACAGGAGATATAAAGAATATCGGTCTGGTAGAGGTGCCCATGGGCACACCTTTGAGAAACATCATCTTTGACGTGGGCGGAGGTATCCCGGGCAAGAAACGAGAATTCAAGGCTGTTCAATTGGGCGGCCCCTCCGGAGGTTGTGTACCCGCAGAGTTTATAGATACTCCGGTGGATTTTGAATCCATTGTCAAGGTGGGTGCAATAATGGGCTCCGGCGGTATGATCGTCATGGACGATCATACCTGCATGGTGGATATGGCTCGATTTTTTATGGATTTTATCCAGGAAGAATCATGCGGAAAATGTACTCCTTGCCGGGAGGGCACCAGACGGATGCTGGAAATTCTGGAAAAAATTACACACGGAAAGGGCGAGCCAGGTGATATTGAACTTCTGGAGGAATTGAGCGCCATGATAAAGGATTCGGCCCTGTGCGGTCTTGGGCAGACAGGGCCCAATCCCATTTTGTCAACACTCCAGTATTTTAAAGACGAGTATGAAACGCATATTTATGACAAGACATGCCCTGCCAAACGATGTGCCGCACTGCTCAAATTTGAGGTGGATATTGATCAGTGTAAAAAATGCGGCGTTTGTTTTAAGAAATGCCCGGTTCAGGCCATCGAGTGGAAAAAAAAGGAGCCGGCATTTATTGACAAAGAAAAGTGCATCAAGTGTTTGACGTGCATAAGTAATTGCCGCTATGATGCCATTTTTTGACAAAAAACTATCTCCCAACAACCCCTGATTTCTGAGTGATCTTGAGTAACGCGGGTTTCTCCCGGCTTTTTAGGAGGTTGTGGATCACTGAAGTCAAATCCAGTGGAAGCAAGATAAACGGTCGACCGGCTATTGGCCCGACTAAAACCATGAAGATACTGATAACTGAAAGTCAGATCAAAAAAAAAGTGTCCGAGCTGGCTAAGAGGATAGCCACGGATTGCAGTTCTGGGCATCTTTTTGCCATCTTTGTACTTAAGGGAGCCTTCATTTTTTGTGCTGATCTGGTGCGGGACCTCAGCCGCAATAACATAGATGTGGCAGTGGACTGCGCTGTAGCCAGGAGCTATGTTGGCACGGAGTCAAGCGGTAAGGTGAAATTTTCAATGGATGTGGATGTAAAAGGAAAAGAGGTCCTGCTCATAGAGGATATTATTGACACCGGCAGGACAATAAAAGCGCTCAAAGAGGAATTGATAAAGAGAAAAGTCGGGAGCCTGAGGGTTGTGTGTCTTCTTGACAAACCTTCGCGAAGGGAGGTTGATATGGAGGCGGATTATGTGGGGTTTGAAATCCCTGATAAATTTGTCGTGGGCTATGGTCTTGATTGTGAACAGAAATACAGGAATTTGCCCTGTATAAAAATTATCCCGTAACAAAATTTAAACATCCCCCCTTGTGCCCAGAGATACCGACCTCTTCTAAGCCCAAACTTCCTTTGCCCACAGCCTTCGATCCCGGGAAAAGATTAATTTTCTTGACAAAATCATAGCATCTTATATACTTATGCACTTTATTATTGATAGGTTGGCATCTGTTTAACTGTTCTTTTATAAGGTCTGTTGTTGATGATTGTTGATCTGAAATCCATTTCAGATGATCCTCGTCATTTCAATCTTACTCTTGAAAGGGCCTGGTGGCCCGATACCGGGGAAGACGGTCGGTTTCTGGGACTTGATGGTCCACTTGAGGCATCATTGAGTATTTCCAAGACAGATCAGGTGTATTTGCTTGAGGGTCGTTTGAACGGCCGGCTTCGGATTCGATGTGACAGATGCCTTGAGCCTTACTCCCAGGATTTGGATTGTGATTTCAGTTTTTCTCTGGCCGCAAGCCTATCTGATGACGAATCCACTGAAGTTGAACTGGAGGAAGAGGACCTCTCTGTTGAATTTGTAAAAGAGGGGCAAATTGAACTGGATGAAATAATAAGGGAACAGGTCTATTTGTCCCTGCCCATGAAGTCCCAATGCAGGGAAAGTTGTCTCGGGCTCTGTCCAATTTGTGGAACAGACTTGAACAAAACAAAATGTGTGTGCCAGCAAAAAAAAGGGCACCCCGGTTTTTCGAAACTAAAGGGCCTAAGATTCAGAGGAGATTAAAATTATAGTATGGCTGTACCAAAAAAGAAAACATCAAAGTCAAAACGGGACACCAGACGTTCACACCATAGCTTGAAAATGCCCAATGTCATTGCTTGCCCCCATTGTCACGAGCCTGTGTTACCCCATCATGTGTGCCCGGAGTGCGGGACCTACAAGGGCAGAACAATTCTTAAGACAAAAGAGAGCTGATGTGAAAATGGCCTTGGATGCAACGCACGGAGGCAATTCTCCGGAAGCGATTGTTCAGGGCACAGTGGAATTTGTCGGAATTTAAGGGTAGATATTTTCTCAGGTTTGATGGGTGAGGTGACTTTGCCGTGGAAGAATCAGGGCATGAATTCTTGTACGGATTTGAGCGTCTTGTCTGTGCTAAGAAATTGGACTTTCTGACTCAAACTGTATGTTCTGATTAATTATCTGACCAATAAACTGGACCGATAGATAGACATCCAGGTTTTTAATAGATGATGGCAGATTTAAGACCCGAAGGTGATTTTACAAGACACCTAAAAGGATAGATTGTGACCAACAGGGATTCCAGAGTGGTAGTTATTACCGGGGGCTCAAAGGGCATAGGGCGAGCTGTGGCTTTGAAGTTTGGAGAGGAACAGGCCAGGGTCATTCTTGTCCATTATGATCCGGATGAATCTGCCGCCAACGAGACACTCGACGAACTGACTCAATTAGGGGTGGGAGGAGAAAGCCACAAGGTTGACGTATCTTCCTTTGAGGCTGTGGAAGGCCTATTCAAGGAAATACTCTCCAAGTTTGAGAGAATCGATGTCCTGGTGAATAATGCAGGTATTACCAGGGATACCCTTTTGATGAGAATGGGTGAGGATGTCTGGGACAGCGTTATCAAGGTCAACCTCAAGAGCGTTTTTAATTGTACCCATGCAGTGGTAAAATCAATGGTAAAGCAACGAAAGGGAAATATCGTAAATATATCTTCAGTGGTGGGAGCGATAGGAAATTTCGGTCAGTCTAACTACGCGGCGTCAAAGGCCGGAATTATCGGTTTTAGCAAAAGTGTTGCCAAGGAGGTGGCCGGCAGAGGGATCACTGTCAATGCCGTTGCACCCGGGTTTGTTGAAACAGACATGACCGCGGTCCTCTCCGAAAAGGTTAAGGCGGCTTTTCTGGAGCAGATACCACTTGGCAGGGTCGGTAAACCAAAGGACATTGCCGAAGCCGTCTATTGGCTTTGCTCCAAAGGGGCAAGCTATATTACCGGACAAGTCATCCATGTGAGTGGGGGTATGTACATGTGACATAGATCGGCAAGCTGTTTTGAAAACTCGTTCAACATGGTAAAAAAGAAATTTAATCAGGAGGTAATTATAAATGGCGAGTGTAGAGGAAAAGGTTATTGCAATTATTTGTGAACAGCTAGACGTGGCAGAAGAAGACGTGGTCCCAGAGGCCTCATTTGTTGATGATTTGGGCGCGGATTCGCTGGATCAGGTTGAACTGATCATGGCCATGGAAGAAGAGTTTGATGTCTCCATCCCCGATGAAGATGCAGAAAAGATCGGAACCGTCAAAAATGCGATCGATTATGTCAATAAGGCTCTGGCATAAGATGAACGGCGACCTGAAATTGGAGAGATAAAATGACCAGGAGAGTTGTAGTCACGGGTCTTGGGATGACGACTCCATTGGGCACCGGTGTAGAGAAAAACTGGGAGGCAGTTTGTGAGGGAAAGTCCGGCGTCGGACCTATCACAAAATTTGATGCAAGATCATTTTCGTCTCGGATTGCCGGGGAAGTTTCAGGCTTCAGATCTGAAGACTTCTTGACCAAACAACAGATCCGCCGGTTTGATGTCTTTATTCACTACGCAGTTGCCTCCGCCCGAATGGCCATGGAAGATTCGGGGCTAAAAATTGACTCTTCAAATGCCCATCGTGTGGGATGTTTAAGCGGTTCGGGTCTGGGCGGGTTAGCTATGCTTTTGGACACCCACAAAGTCCTCTTGGAAAAGGGGCCCAGCCGGATCAGCCCCTTTTTTATACCAGGTATTATTGCCAATATGGCCCCGGGGCAGATCGCCATTGAGTTTGGAGTAAAAGGACCAAACATCTCCATTGAAACCGCCTGTGCTGCAAGCAGTCACGCCATCGGAGAGGCATTTCGATTGATCAGGGAGGGTATTTCGGACGCCGTTATTGCTGGTGGATCGGAGGCAGTGGTTAATCCGTTGTCACTCGGCGGGTTCTGCTCCATGCGGGCCCTTTCAAGGAGAAATGATGACCCTGAAAAGGCCTCCCGCCCGTTTGACTTGGATCGAGACGGGTTTGTCATGGGAGAAGGTGCCGGAATTCTGATTTTGGAAGAGTGTGAACAGGCCCTTGAAAGAGGCGCCCACATATATGCGGAGATAGTGGGATATGGTT
>JAUVRS010000341.1 GCA_030597505.1 Desulfobacteraceae bacterium | reverse complement strand
CCCATAACCAGCATAAAATCGGAAACAAAAGCCACTTCAGGAAAATCATGACGAAGTCTGTCAATCTTCCCAAGCCATACGCGATTCAGTGTTGTATACAAAACGATTTTCATAATAAAGACCTCCATAAACAGATATAATAAATGGCAATCTAACGATTCTGAGAGTAGCGGTACAATCCATACATGGCACGGGCGGCCTCTTCGGGAAACTCGTAAAAAGGGATGCCCCGTTCTTTCATTAGTTCAAAGGCGATGCCTTTCATGTTGCCCCTCATTGCCGTGGCAATAAGAGGTTTCTCGTACCTTTTTGGTATTTCCGAGAGAATCTCTGCAGAACCGAGGAGTTCTCGGATAAAAGCGGGTTCGTTTGATTGGAGCGAAACAGGGGCCATTGTTATGATGGCATCAATCAGGGGACTCTCCGCGAGGATTTTTACAATATTCGCCACACTCATCGGCCGCGGATCTGCTGCCAAATCAATGGGGTTTTTTGGGGGGGGTGCATGCGGCAACAGGTATTTTTCAAGCAACCCTACGGTTGCCTGATCAAGTTCGGGTACTTCGAGACCAAACCCGCAACAGGCGTCCGTGGTCACCACGCAATGGCCTCCCCCCGCGGAAACAATGGCCACCCGGTTCCCTTTTGGAAGGGGTTGTTTTGCCAGTGCCTCGGCCAGATCAAAGGCATGTATTACGTCATACACTCTCATGATCCCTGTCTGCCGGCAAACGGCCTCGAAAACCTCATCCGCACCGGACAGGGAGGCAGTGTGGCTCAAGGTTGCCCTTGACCCACCTTCTGTCCGACCTGCCTTGTAAACGATGATGGGTTTTTTTCTGACGACCTGTCGCGCCTGCCTGAGAAAACGCGGCCCGTCCCTAAGTCCTTCAATATATAGGACAATTACATTTGTAGAATCGTCATCCCCCAGGTACTCCACATAATCGGCCATGGATAGATCCGCTTGGTTTCCCACACTCAAAAATGAGTTAAAACCATATCCTTTATTATTCGCGGTTTCCAAGAGATACCCTCCCATGGTACCGCTCTGAGACACAAAGGAAATACCGCCCGACTCAGGTGTAAACCAGAAAGCCGTATTAAGACGGACCGAAGAGCTCCAGATCCCCATCCCGTTTGGCCCCATAAACCGGATGCCCCCTTTCCGGGCGATTCTTACGACCTCATCCTGAAGAGATTTTCCCTGGGGACCCGTCTCGGCGAATCCGGCTGAAATCAGGACCGCGGCCCGGATTTCCTTTTCCACACATTCCTCCATGGCAGCCGGCACCTTTGAGGCAGGGATCGTCACAATTGCAAGATCAATGGGGCCCGGTACGTCCAAAACGCTGGAATAGGCTTTTAACCCCAGGATGTCCTTTTCTCTTGGGTTAATGGGATAGATCGGCCCCCGGTACCCGGATTGGATGGGTCGTGTGACCATCATGTTGCCCCATTTCCCAGGGGTTTTGGACGCGCCAATCACCGCAATGGATTCCGGTTTAAACAAGGGTTTTAGTTCTTCCACTATTTTCCTGGACATGATGTCCTCCCAAGCAAAAATATTCAGAGGAACTCACAAAGGGCGAATTCTGGTCCGAATTTTACACAAATTGCCTAAATCATCAAGTGCCATCTTTTTTGAGGGCAGGTTTAAACCCTGTGTTTCGGCTTGACAACACGGGTCCCATAAGTTAACCAAAAAACTGTCAAATTGGGAGTATTGTTCCACGCAAACAGATCTTCCGGATGGAACATCTGTTAAACAGAAACTTGATGACAGATCGGGGGGAGCACCCAAAGGGTCAGAAGCTTGAAAGAGAGATCCCAAAAAAACTGTGTCACTTCAGGGGGAATCATGTCCTACAAAACTATCATTCAAAGGAAAATAGGTAACTTCTCATTATGTCCGGGAAAAATAATAGGATATCTGGAGTGGGGTTCAGGTGTTTCTTGAAGGCGCTCTCTCAAATGGGATTTACGTCTCACTTTCGCAGTGGCTGATATTTGGGGTTTTCTCCAAATGAACCCTTATTGGCTTCTCCATGCTTTCGTCAAAACCCCAAATATCAGCCACGCTGCGACGACTGGTTTAGAGAGCACCGGAAAGAAACAGCTGAACCTCACGGTGCCCGAACTTGTTGAGAACTTACAAAAATAAGAGTAAAAACGAACGTAAGATCCAGCATTTATGAAATAGATTTTAAAGGTATGGTTTTGGCAGAAAATTTATTAAGCACATTATCTCAAAAGTTAAAGTATCGGATAATATAATGAGTCCAACGTCGTGATTGACCTTCATGATAATGGATTACATCCATCAAGCTTTCTGGTGGAGAATATCGATCTGCTGCCTAGGGGCAACGCCTTGGACGTGGCCATGGGAAACGGCCGCAACGCCATATTTCTGGCTGAAAGAGGCTTTCATGTAGCCGGGATCGATATCTCAAAAGAGGCAATCACCGAGGCCCTGGAACTGGCCGCCATTTCCAACGTAAATATAACGGCCCACGTGGCAGACCTCACGAGTGGGTCTAACAT
>JAUVRS010000238.1 GCA_030597505.1 Desulfobacteraceae bacterium | reverse complement strand
TGAATAAAGTACCCTGGCATTGGAAAGCCCGAGACGGTCCCGTAAAGCCCGGAAGACCATCTGGTAGGCGAACCGGTCCTTAAACCGATTCCAGAGATTTAACCGGCGGCCTTCGATTTTCACGTCAGCGATCTTTAGGGCCACGGAGAGGAACCTGTGATAAAGCCATCGTCGAAGGCGAGTGGAGTCCATCATCCGCGCCTGGACCATGCTGTTGACATTTTCCCAGAGCCTGGCCCCATAAAAAAGAACCTCCGGACCGATCTCCCGGATGTTTTCCTGGACCGTCTCGGGCTCCTCTGGAAAATTTACGCTGAGCCCTGCCACCAGGCCGCCTGCGATACCGAGGGCCTGTTCTGTGGCCCAGGCAGGCGGAATAAATGATACGTACTCAATCCCTTCTCTGTCCCACTCGTCGACAACTGCCCACTCCTTGACCAGATTAATCAGGAGCCCATGGTTCATCATGGCCCCTTTAGGGAGGCCTGTTGTCCCTGAGGTGTAACAAAGGACGGCGATATCGTCGCCGCCTCCCCGGTCCACACGGTCGTCAAAGAGACCGGGGGTCTCCTGACCATATTCCCGCCCCATCTCCATGACTTGTGTCATGGGCAAGAGATCCGGATCATCGTACTCCCACAGACCTTGGGGGTCCCAATAGATCACCTTTTTCAGGAGCGGGAGTTGGTCCTTGATCTCCAGGAGCTTGTCCACCTGCTCCTGATCGTGGGCCACAACAAAGCTGGAGTCGGAATGTTCCACAAAATACTTGACCTCAGAGGGAACACAATCCGTGAATATGCCCACCGCCACAGCGCCTGCGCACTGGGCCGCCAATTCGGCCCAAAACCACTCGGGTTTATTTTCGCCGATGATGCAGATCTTGTCCTCCCGTTCGAGCCCGAGGCTTATCATCCCGAGGCAAAGATCTCTTACCCTTTCATAATAATCTTTCCAGCTGTAATGCTGCCATATCCCCCGGTCCTTCACCCGCATTGCCATCTGGCGATCACCCAGCCGCAGGGCCTTCTCTCTGAGCAATTTTGGCAGTGTGTCAAGGTTGGCGTCTTGTTTCGCTGGGGTCACGGCTAATCCTCTCCCAAATAGGCTTGAACGACCTTGGGATTCTGAACGATCTCCACTGCCGGGCCCTCGGCGATCTTATGCCCGAAGTCTAAGACCACTGCCCGGTCCGAGAGATCCAGAATCACCTCCATGTCGTGCTCAACGATGATGATGGGTATCCGCTTGAGTTCGGAGACATCCAGGATAAAACGGGCCATGTCCTCTTTTTCCTCTATATTCATCCCTGCCATGGGTTCATCCAAGACGAGGAGTGTCGGGTCCATGGCCAGGGCCCGTCCTAGTTCCACCCGTTTTCTCACACCATAGGGAAGGGTCCCTACAACCTGTTTCCGGACGGACTCCAGTTCCAGGAAGTCGATGATGTCCTCCACCACCTTCCGGTGTTTGATCTCTTCTTTTAAGGCAGGCCCAAAGAAAAGGGCCCCTGCCAGGGCTCCCCTTTTCATGTGAATGTGACGGGCGGCCATTATGTTTTCCAGTACGTCGAGCCCGGTGTATAGTTCGATGTTTTGAAAGGTGCGGGCTATTCCCAATTTGGCAATGGCATGGGGTTGAAGGGTATGGATGGGTTGGCCCAGAAAGTGGATCGTCCCCCCCTGGGGCCGATAAAAGCCATTGATACAATTGAGGAGGCTGGTCTTTCCGGCTCCGTTTGGCCCAATAAGCGCAAGGATTTCATGGGCCTTTACATCAAGGCTCAATCCCTCCAGGGCACGAAGCCCTCCAAAACTAAGCCGGAGATCTTGAATTTCTACGACCTTCTCCACTGTCATCCGTCTCCCAAAATCCTTGCTATGCATGTATGGAAAATCATCCTGCGATGCCCTTTCCGGCTATCCTCTTTACGGTCTCGATAATCTCGTCTGCTTCGGCGCTGGGCCCAAAGACCGCTGCCACGCCTTTCCCGGTCAAGACGTCAGCGTCACCCGGCGTAATAACGGAACCTCCCACGACTATGGGAACTGAAAGTTTTTTTTCTTTTAGGAGCTCAAGCAATTCCGGGACGTAATAGAGGTATTCCCATGAATGGCAACTGAGTCCAATCACATCAGCCCCTTCCTCCAGGGTCATCTGAAGGATCATGGCCGGTAGATTGAACCTTCCAGCATAGATGACCTCCATCCCCGCGTCTCTAAACATTCTTGAGACTGCGATTGCGCCCACCTCATGTTGATCCATGCCCAATATGCCGATTAATACCCTTATCTTATCCATCAAATTCCCTTTCCCGGAGGGGATTCAATTACGCCATGGGGGTCGTATGGAAAACCATAGGCCAAACGCATCATTCCGGCAATCTCCCCCATGGTGGCACCGGTCTCGGTGGCCTTCAGGATGGGAAACATCACATTTTCACCTTCACTCTTGGTCTTTTCATAGACCTGGTTAAGAACCTCTTTGATCTTGTCCTGGTCCCTTTTTTCTTTGAACGCTTTGATCTTTTGTATGCGATCCCAACAGGGTTCGATCTTCTCTTCCACCCCCTCTTTTAACAGGGTGTCCTCGTGTTCAGGAATCTGATGGATGTTGAGTCCCACCTTTTTTGTGTCCCCATTTTTTATCTCTCTGGCATACCTCTCCATGGCGTTATCAAAAAATTTCTTAAACCACCCCTTGTCCGAGAGTTCTGCCGGATCGCCCAGACCTTCGATCTCCATGACCTTATCCCAGATTCGCTTTTCCACTTGATCCGTCAAAGACTCTACAAAATAGGACCCCCCCAGAGGGTCCGCCACCTTGATCACGTTTGTTTCGAGATCAATGACCTGTTGGGTTCTGAGGCCGACGAGGTGAGATTGAGGGCTGGGGGTCCTGTAGGCCTCATCAAAGGCGGAGATTTCCAGAGCCTGAACCCCGCTCAGTACCAGCGCAAGTGTCTGAACAGTACCTCTCACGATATTGTTAAAGGGCTGCTGTGCGGTGAGGGATAACCCTGACGTGTGTGAGGCAATCACCACCGCCAATGAGCGGGGATCTTTTGCACCAAAATCCTCCTTCATCATTTTTGCAAAGAGCCTCCTGGTGGCTCTGATCTTGGCGATCTCCTCAAAAAAATCCATACTGCAGTTTAAAAGGATTGCGATTCTCGGCGCAAAGGTGTCAATGTCCAGCCCTCGGGCCAGTAACGCTCGAATGACATGCCTCATCTCAATAAACCCCAGCGCCATTTCTTCTACCACGTCCAGCCCTGCCTCGCTGATATAGTAGGTGTCTTCAAGAAAGGAGTGGAACCTGGGCATTTCCTTGCTGCAAAACTCTATGGAGTCCGTAGTAAATCTCAGTCTGAGAGGAAATGGCATATGCATGGAATACCCACAGTCCTCACAGTAAAAAGGGGCCTGAACCACGGATCCCCTCAGCTTCTCAGCGGGTATATTATTTTCTTTTGCAACCAGGTACAGGCCAGCGATGGCAAAAGCCGGCGGTATGGAATTTGACACGGAAATGGATTCCAACGGCAGGTCTTTATAAAGCTCCCTGTAGTCCTGAAGACAGCACAGGGAGACCCCTTGGGTTCCGATTGCGTTGACGGCAAAGGGATGATCCGGGTCGAGGCAGGCCATGGTGGGGCTGTCACCAATGACATCGATACCCATCTGTCCTTTTTCAATCAGGTACTTGAGCTGCTCATTTGACCGTGAGGGTTCGCCTTCTCCGGAGAGCTCCCGTTGAATCCATCCCACACCGGCCCCTGAACGCCGACCTCTTGTATACGGGTAAGAACCGGGGTTGCTGAGGTGTTTATCATAATCAAGACCTTGAAGATCTCCTGGTGTATACACCTGCTTTAGGGATATTCCTGATCGTGTAGTGTGTTTGCTCATTTGAGTTCCTCACAAAAGAGATCAACCCTTTCTGGAAACAGGTTCCCTCATCTCTCTGACTTCCTTTCGGCTCGCCAGGGTACTTACGTTTAACCTCATGCCACCGTCAACGAAGATCTCTGCGCCATTGATGTACCCTGCTTTTTCCGATGCCAGAAATGAGATCAGATGCCCCACTTCCTCCATCCGGCCTATCCTGCGGGTTGGTATTAATGGCAGGGCCGCAGCCTTAATCTCTTCCGGCATCTGGTCCACCAGCTCCGTTCCAATAAGCCCCGGGAGAATGACATTGCAGGTTATGCCGTCTCTGGCATGTTCCAACGTGACGGTTTTGGTCAGTCCGAGAAGGCCTGCCGTACTGGCGGCATAACCGACCTGGTGGTGAAGCCCCCCGGTTGCGCCGATTGAGGAGATGTTGATAATCCTTCCCCATTTTTTTTCAATCATGGGGCCGATAACTTCCTTGATCATATTGAAGGCGCCTGAAAGATTTACAGATATTTCTCTCTCCCAGGCCTCATGGGTCATCTTGGTCAAGGAGGAGATGTTAGTTACAATACCCGCATTGTTGACCAATACATTGATACTTCCCAACGCTGTTACAATCCCCTGAACCGCATCGTGGACTTGACCGGGGTCTGATATATCGGCTATCCCCGCCACCGAGGGTTTGCCGATCTTTTCAATCTCCTTGGCCGTTGCCTCAACTTCAGACAAGACATCAACCACACCAACGGCCGCCCCTTCCTGTGCGAGGATAAACGCGGTAGCCCTGCCGATACCGCGGGCCGCCCCTGTTATCAAAACCACTTTACCCTCTAACAGCATGGATCATCCCCCACCGCGGTTGATTTCTGAATCCGTGAACGGTCATGATCAGGGAACACCGTGGGGTTTTAGGGAATCAGGTCC
>JAUVRS010000114.1 GCA_030597505.1 Desulfobacteraceae bacterium | reverse complement strand
TCCTCCTTCTTTATCAGAAGCCCCATGGATACGAGGGCGTTGAGAAGGGCTGTGACGCCCCTCAGATCATACTCTTGCTCGCCCGCAACCTCCCCTGCGGTTCTCTCACCTTTCGCTATCTTTGTAAACAGATCCAGTTTTACCCCGGCATGCAAAGCACACGCCTGCCAATAACTCCCAGATATGCCTAACAATTTTTCCGGAGTCATTGCTTCCATCGCCTGGCCCCCTTTATGTGCTTTTTTAGCCATGACAGACTCAAATACCCACAGACAATCTACAAATCAAAACAGAAAAAAGTAAAACTTCAGCTCTTTGAAAAAACCTGGAGTTCCAGAAACCAAAAGCAAGCAAGGCTCCTGGTAGGCAACCCCACCAAGAGCCTTATGATGCAATATACGTTAGGGTTCCAGAAACCCCTGGTATTATTTGGTGCCGAAGGCGAGACTCGAACTCGCACAGACCTGCGCCCACTAGATCCTGAACCTAGCGCGTCTACCAATTCCGCCACTTCGGCTGGCAAACAGGGTTGATCTATTCGTTCTCAAAGGTTATAGTGAAGGGCTAAGATTGTCAAGATCTAATATGGTCGGCCATGCCACCTCCCAGACCAGTTTGGAGGGCTCTGGGGTCTGTCAAGGTCAAATTACTATAATAATTTTTCTTGACACCACTTGAATAACAACCTGGGAGTATTGATTTACATATGACGCTTATTTCTGATCTGAAACAACTGAAAAAACCACTTAAAAACCCTGTTCTGACCATTGGAAACTTTGATGGAATGCACATAGGCCATCTGGCCCTTTTTGACAAAGTCAAGGAACGCGCCAAAAAAATAAATGGACAATCGGCTGTTATGACCTTTGAACCGCATCCCATAAAGGTCATGTTGCCTGGTAATGGCCCGCCACTTATAACCCCAATCCACCAAAAATTGAGACTGATGGAGGACACAGGCATTGATGTCATTTTCTGTATCCCATTTACAAAGAAATTCGCCGCCACTCCTGCAAGAAAATTTGTCAAGGATATCCTGCTTGAAAAAATTGGGGTCAAAGAAATTGTGGTGGGATATGATTATACCTTTGGCCGCAAGCGCGAGGGAAACACCCAACTCCTGATGGAAATGGGGGACGGTGTCGGGTTCGCGGTCCATGAGGTGCACCCGGTTTGTATTGACGATACCTTGGTCTCCAGCACCTCAATCCGGGATCTGGTCCAGGATGGAAACCTCAAAGAGGCAAAGAAGTTATTGGGGAGGGATTACCAGGTAAGCGGAACTGTGATCAAGGGAAAGAATCGGGGAGACAGGCTTCTTGGCTGCTCTACTGCAAACCTGGCACTGATCGACGAGTTGACACCAAAGGTGGGCGTCTATGCCGTTAGGGTCTACATTGATGACCAGACCTGTTACGGTCTCACAAATATCGGATACAACCCCACCTTCGGAGAAGGAGTCTTTTCAGTGGAGACCCATGTCCTTGATTTTTCAGAGAACCTGCTTGGCAAAATCATACGAGTAGATTTTATCGAGCGATTGAGGGATGAAAAAACCTTTGAATCGCCAAAGGAACTGGCCGAACAGATTGGTAAAGACATCCTGCGGGCCAGGGAATTATTCGGATAAATTCCTTGACAATAATGGCGTGCATTTATTATTCACAGATGGGAACGCCAACTAACAGCAACCTGGATAAACCCGTAATTTCTTTGATTGATACTGGGGTGGCAAAATCGGGGCATCACCGTGGCTGAAGGTTTAAGGGATTAAATTAATATAGTCTTTCACAACTAACCAATTGATGAGTAAGACATTGCTGACATTTCCCAAGGGCGGGGTTCACCCCCGCGAATCAAAGGAACTGACAGAACATCTGCCCATTGAAACGCTTCCGATTCCCGAAGAAGTGGAAATTCTGCTGAGTCAGCATTTCGGCGTACCGTGCGAACCTCTGGTCAAGAAAAAAGACGCTGTCACCGAAGGTGATATGATCGGAGAGGTGAAGGTCGGCCTTGGCGCCGCAATCCACGCGAGCGTTTCCGGAAAGATAAAAAATTTCACCACTTCGGCAAATCCCGTATCCATAAGTTCTCCGTCCATCGCCATTGAAACCGACACCGGGGCAAAACCGCGGGGGCACACCCCCTGTGCCTGGAAAGACCTTTCAAGGGGCGAGATCCTGGAGAAGATCAAAAAAGCCGGTATTGTCGGCATCGGGGGAGCCGGGTTTCCCACACACGTCAAACTCTCCCCGCCGCCCGAGGCCAACGTTGACATACTGATCCTCAACGGCGCGGAATGCGAGCCCTATCTTACCACTGACCATCGCCTGATGCTTGAGCGGCCGGAGGAAATTATTGAAGGGGCAAAGATCATCCTGACCCTCCTCGGAATTCAGGATTGCCGGATCGGAATAGAGGCAAACAAGGCAGATGCCGCTGAGGCGATGAACAAGGCCTCACAGGCGGCAGTCTCCAATGGTTTTCGCATATCCATCGACCCCCTTGAGGTCAAATACCCCCAGGGGTCTGAAAAACAGCTTATAGAAAGCATCACGGGGAGACGCGTCCCGGGGTTCGGGCTTCCTTTCGACGTGGGTGCAATCGTTCAAAACGTGGGGACCGCCCGCGCCATCTACGAGGCGGTAGTCCTGGACAAGCCCCTGTACGAAAAGGTGATCACCATATCGGGGCGCGGTATAGAACGGCCCGCCAACCTGCTGGTAAGAGTCGGGACAAAACTGAGCGACATTGTGTCCTTCCTGGGCGGGACACGCCCGGATCTGGCCAAGGTGGTTATGGGCGGGCCCATGATGGGGTTTGCCGTGCCGACGCTCGACATTCCCATCACCAAGACCACCTCCGGGGTTGCCTTTCTGACAGATGATGAAATCGACACCACCCCCCACAGCCCGTGCATCCGCTGCGGATGGTGTATTGAGGCCTGTCCCATGGGACTTTCCCCCAATGAGATCGGGATCTATGTGGAAGGGGGACGGGCCGAAGAGACATCACAGTTTGGTTTGTTTGAGTGTTTTGAGTGCGGCTGCTGCGCTTACACCTGTCCGGCAAAAAGACCCCTGGTTCAGTTTATCCGCCTTGCGAAAATGAAGGCAAGAAAATAGCACCGTGAAGGAATAAGACCATCAAAGAAGCAACAAAAAATAACCGAGCGGCTATAGCTGAGACCCCACTGTGGACGGTCTCCGTCTCACCACACGTGAAGAGCAGTGAGTCGGTGGAACGGATCATGTGGACCGTTGTGGTCTGTCTCCTCCCGCCCCTTGTTCTTTCCGTGTTTATTTTCGGTTTCCAGACACTCATCATCACCCTGATAAGCGTCGGAGCTTGCGTGGCGACGGAAGCCGTTTCGCAGAAAGTCTTCCGTCGCCCTATTACGATCCGGGACGGAAGTGCCGTTATCACCGGGCTCCTTTTGGCCTATGTAATCCCTCCCGGGGTTTCCTACTGGACCCCGGTCTTGGGGGCTGTCATGGCCATATACGTGGCCAAACACCTCCTGGGAGGGATAGGCTTTAACATTTTCAACCCTGCCCTCATTGGAAGGGCATTTTTGGTCGCCACATTTCCAGTGGCCATGACGTCTGCGTGGCTGCCACCCATTCGAAACGCCGCGATTTTCAAATACATGAGTTCGGGGGTAGATACCATATCGACGGCGACCCCCCTTTACGTACTGAAACATTACGGCATCCAAGCCCTGACAGAAAAATTCGGGACCATGTCCACCATTTACGGCGACTTTTTTCTCGGCTGGAGGCCGGGGAGTATCGGTGAGACCTCTGCGTTTCTGCTTCTGCTCGGAGGACTTTACCTTATTTACAAGAAATACATTACCTGGCATATCCCGACGTCCGTAATCGTCTCCATTGCATTCCTCACCTGGATGTTCGGCGGGAAAACGCTGTTCACGGGCAACCCGCTGCTGGCCGTCCTTTCGGGGGGTGTAATGCTCGGGGCGTTTTTTATGGCAACTGACTATGTGACCTCTCCAAGCCAGCCTACGGGAAAACTCGTTTTTGGAATCGGAATAGGCGCCCTTACGGTGCTTATCCGGTTAAAGGGCGGGTATCCCGAAGGAATCTGCTATGCCATCCTGCTCATGAACCCCCTTTCCTCGGCCCTGGAGGGATGGTTCCGCCCCAAACGCTTTGCCCCTGAAAAAGGTGCTTTCAAATGAAAGAACTTATCCGTATAACAACCTCCCTCACATTATCATGCCTGATCGCCGGGGTGGTAATGGGTTCGGTCTTTATACTCACCGACAAGGCAAAGCGGCACAATAAACAGATCAACATCAGCCAGACCATGCTGGGGCTCCTGGGGTATGACAAGGACAACCCGTCCCCGGCAGACCTTGAGCTCTATACGGTCTACCGCTACATTATAGAGGACGGGGCCGTGAAGACCCTGGGGTACATGATCCCTGTGGAAACCGGGGCCAAAGGGGGCTTTGAATTGGTCATCATCGATTTGGCGGGGCAGTTTGTCAACAGGTTCAACTTAAACATTACACCGGAAAACGCCGCTGAACCCCCGGAACGGAAGGCTGCGTTGAATGCGGTACTGAAACCGCCAAAGCGGTTTACCTATGCCGACTCGACAATCATCGCCAAGCGTGGTGACAAACGCATGGCCTACCTTCTCCCCGGGGCCTTTCCGGGGTTCAAGACCTTTATTCATGTGATGCTGGCCCTAGACCCGGACTTCACTATCATCGGTCTGGACATCACCGAACACGAAGAAGACCCCGGGTTGGGCGGGGAAATCCAGGAAGACTATTTCAAAAACCAGTTCAAGGGAAAGTCCTTTGAAAGGACTCGCGAACTCCTCGTCATAAAAGAACCCCTCCCCAAGGAGTACAAGCAATACCTTGAGTCCGGCAAAGGAAAAGAGTTGCTCAAGGGAGTAATCGATGCCGTCAGGGCCAAATACGAGTACAAAGACATCTATGCCCTCACGGGTGCAACCATCTCAAGCAAGGCCGTCACCAACGGGGTAAAGGAGATGACCAGCAAATTTGCCTATCGGCTGAACATTATGGACAGTGTCATTGAACGTCAACACATCCCAGTGGCCTTTTAAGGAGGAAAAAACTTGCCCGCGACCACAAAGACGACCTCTCAGCTGCTTTTTAACGGCATATTGAGTGAAAACCCTATCTTCCGCCTGGCCCTCTCCATGTGCCCGGCTGTCGGGATAACCACCACGGTCATGAACGGCCTCCTTTTGGGGGTGGCCGTCCTGTTTGTCCAGGTATTTTCCGGTTGCACCATTGCCGCCATCAAGAACCACATCCACCCCCGCATCCGGATCCCCACCTATACCCTTACCATTGCAACCTGGGTCACCGTCATTGACCTCATCCTGGCGGCATACCTACCCGATGCCTACAAGCAAATGGGGATTTTCGTAAAACTGATCGTGGCGTTTGCCATCATCACCATGCGGTTGGAGACATTCGCCTGTAAAAACACTGTAAAGTCCTCCTTTTGGGACGGTCTTGGCATGGGGCTCGGTTTTTTGCTGGGAATGATGACCCTCGGTTTTGTGAGAGAGTTGCTGGGAATGGGCACACTTTTCGGATACGATGTCCTGGGAGTCCGGCCGCTTCTTTTCTTTGTTCTGCCGGCCGCCGGTTTCTTCTGCGTGGGTTTTATGATGGCGATCTTCAACTATGTAGAACTGGCATACAATCGTTCGAAAACAGCGAAACAGTCATGAAAACCACTACCGTCAAAAACGTCCTTGTATGCGTATTAGCCCTGCTGGGTCTCCTTCTGTTGTCCGGGTGCGGGCAGGAACACCCATTTGTTCAAAAGACGGCATTCAAAGATACCAGCAGCATTGTTATCAAATTTGCGGGCCCGGTTGACGAGGGCCGGGCCAAAGATATTTCCAACTATACTGTCTATGAGAAACCAGACCCTGACATCAAACTCAAGATCAGCCAAGTGGAACTCAGCCCGGACAAAAGGACCCTGACGCTGACCTTTGAAAGAGAACTGAATCAGAAGCAGCCCCACATGATCTCCATCAAAGAAATTAATTCCGAAGGGAGATCCCTGGGGTCCGCGTTTGTGAGTGTCAAGAAGCTCTACCTGGGATATCTCTTCTCAGTTCTTATCGGCGCCATGCTCATCAACAATTTCGTGTTTAGCAAATACCTTGGTCTGTGTGTGTTTTTCGGAACCTCACAAAAGAAATCTACGGCCGTGGGGATGGGGATCACTTTCACGATTGTCATGGTTTTCAGCGCAATGATGGCGTGGTTCCTCTACCAGTTCGTGTTAAAACCCTACAGGCTCGATTTTTTGCAGATTGTAGTCTTTATCGGCCTGGTTTCTCTATCGGTCCAGGCGGTTGACACCATCCTGAGAAAATTGAACCCTGTTCTTTTCAAGGCCTTTGGGGTCTATCTGGTGCTGGTGATCGCCAACTGCATTATCATAGCCGTTCCGTTGACCCTCGCCGCCAATGAATACAATGCAATGGAAAGTCTCATGCTGGCCCTCGGCGCCGGCGTAGGGTTTCTGATCGCTCTTTTCCTAATGGCCTCTGTGAGGGAACGGCTCGAACTGGCCAATGTCCCCCCTACATACCGGGGGCTCCCTATCGCCTTTGTGGTTGCCGGCCTCTTCGCCCTGGCGTTTTTGGGTTTCTCCGGCATGTCCATTTTTTAGCCATGCGTGAATCGCCGAAAAATCGCCCGCCATACAGGGCAACGCAACACGTTAGCGCACCAGCGGGCGCCAGGCCGCTTGAACGTTTTGAGCGTCTCACTTCACCCAAAATAAAGGAGCATCGATGGACCTGACATTGGTAAAACTGGCCCTTGCCGGTCTGGCTGTACTGGGCTGTATCGGCCTTTTTTTTGGCATTGGCCTTGCTGTGGCGGCGAACCGGTTTGCCGTTGAAGTCAACCCGAAAGTGGAAGAAGTCCTGGACATCCTGGCAGGGGCACAATGAGGCGGGTGTGGCTTCCCTGGATGTGAAGCATACGCCGAAGCGGTCATTAACGACCCTGATGTCTCACCCAACCTCTGTTTTCCGGGTAAGTCCGAGGTCGCGGAGATGGTCGCGGAGATATCGAAGAAGAAGGTAGGAGCAGTGGAAGATATTGTCGCCATCATCCGTTGTTCAAAAATCGAGGGCAAGGTCCCGGACAAGCTGGCCTACGTGGGGCATGGGTCCTGTATGGCCGCGAACCTGGCCTTTGGGGGGCCCGCTGCATGCCAATATGCCTGTATAGGTCTAGGGGACTGTGTTCAGAGCTGCCCCTTTGACGCCATCACCATGAAGGACAATTTTCCAACAGTGGATACCGAACGCTGTGTGGGCTGTGGGACCTGTGTCCGCTCCTGTCCCAAAAGTATCATCGAGCTTCTGCCTTTGAGGGCCAGGGTGAGAGTCCCCTGCAGCACCAAAGATCCGGGCAAGACGGTCAGGCAGATATGTGGAGTCGGGTGTATCGCCTGCAAAATGTGCGTTAAGGTCTGCCCTGCCAAGGTCGTCAGCCTGGAGGATAACATCGTTCAGATTGACCACCAAAAATGTTTGGATTATGGCGCTGCATGTGAAGAGATATGTGTAGAAAAGTGCCCCAGAGATA
>JAUVRS010000088.1 GCA_030597505.1 Desulfobacteraceae bacterium | reverse complement strand
TCTTCGGTTTCAATATAACAGACATTTCCACTGCTGCCTGATGCCAGGACCGAAAATTTCATCAGACCTCTCAACCAATTCCCGTATGGCCAAAACCACCGTCTCCCCGGGTGGTCTCATCGAGGTCTCCCACCAGCAGGATATCGGCCTGATAGACCCTGGATATGATCATCTGGGCCACACGGTCCCCGCTTTTGATCACAAAGGATTTGTCCCCCCAATTGATCATGATGAGCCCTATCTCACCTCTGTAATCGGAGTCGATGGTCCCCGGCGAATTTACAAGTCCAATGCCATGGCGAAGAGCCAGACCGCTTCGTGGCCGAATCTGGGCCTCATATCCAAAGGGGATCGAAACAGCCAGCCCCGCTGGGATAAGCTTTGTCTCACCAGGTCTTAATACAACAGGCTCATTGACATAGGCCCTTATATCCATACCTGAAGAGCCCTCTGATGTGTAAGCAGGCAGAAGGAGATTTTTGTCTTCCTGGAGCTTTTTGAACTTGACCGGGATTTTTTTCAATGATTTATCCGGTTGAAAGACCGCACAAAACATATTTCTGAAAAAAGGTCTTGGGGCAATTGCGGGTTGTTGAGAGCTAATTGAACTGCAGGCACCCCTTATCGATTTCCTCTTCCCTCATGGGGCCAAGGGTGACGAGTGAGACCTCTCCGTCCTTGAATACGTCATGGCCGATCTCAACCACCTCATCAACGGTTACCTGTTCCAGGTTTGACACCACTTCTTCATGACTGACGTATTTGTCAAACACAATCTCATTTCTCGCAATTCGCATCATTCGATTATCAGCACTCTCAGAGGCCAGATAGATGCCGCCTGTCAAATGCTCTTTGGCTGCGGCCAGATCCGATTCAGACAGATCTCCCTTGCAAATTTTTCTGACCTCCCGCTGGATCGTCTCGAGTGCAGGGTTGACGTTTCGCTGGTCCGTTGCCAAGTAGATACCAAGGAGGCCCGCGTCTACATATGCAGCGTGAAAAGAGTAAACAGCGTATGCCAGCCCCCTGTTTTCTCTGATTTCCTGAAACAGACGGGAACTCATGTTGCCGCCCAGAATGGTATTAAAGAGGGAACATGCAAATCGCTTTTTATCGGCCAGGGAGGGCGCTTCTCCTCCGAGACAAATATGGACCTGCTCCAGCTCCTTCGCGTGAACGGAAACGCCGGTGTTTGAACGGGGGGGAAGCCTCCCCGGGTCTGGAGCACCCTTATCTGTGAGGGTTTCAAAGAGTGGTGAAAGGCAGGAAACCATTGAATCATGATCTACATTTCCTGCAGCCGCCACCAGGATTTCCCAGGGGGAATAGAATTTTCCGACATATCTGAGGATCGTTTCTTTCCCAATGGCAGAGACGGTTTCATCCGTACCCAGAACAGACATACCAATGGGGTGGCCTTGCCAAAAAAAGCGGTTAAACAGGACATGTACATTATCGTCAGGGGTATCCTCCATCATGCTGATTTCCTGGAAGATCACCTCTCTTTCTCGCTCCATATCACCCGAATCAAAGGTTGGATTCAGAAAGATATCAGAGAGAATATCCGACAAGAGCGTAAAATGTTTTCCGAGAACCCTGCCATAAAAACAGGTGTTTTCCTTTCCGGTGAATGCATTTGACAGCCCCCCGATGGCATCAAATTCTTTGGCAATCTGGAGGCTCGTCCGATTCCGGGTTCCTTTAAAACTCATATGTTCAATAAAATGGGAGATCCCATTTTCCAGGTCCTCTTCGTCACGGGACCCTCTGTTCACCCAGATGCCCAGGGAAACGGACCGCAGGTGTTCCAAACGCTCCGATATGATCCTTACCCCATTATTCAGTACAGTTTTATGATACATTGTCGAGGCTTTCTCCAAGGGCGGCCTTCCGCGAAAGACGAATCTTTCCGCGCTCGTCAACCTCCAAGACCTTTACAAGGACTTGATCTCCTTCGTTGAGCACGTCTGTAACTTTGTTGACCCTTTCCTTATCCAGCTGCGATATGTGTACAAGGCCATCTGTTCCCGGAAAAATTTCCACAAAAGCGCCAAAATCCATGATCTTGACGACCTTTCCCATATAAAGTTTGCCCACCTCGGCCTCCTGGATGATTTCCCCGATCTTCTGGACGGCTGCGTTGGTAGAATCTCTTTCCGGAGAAGAAATTGTAACGTTTCCTTCATCATCAACGTCGATCCTTGCCCCTGACGAGTTTGAGATCTCTCTAATGGTCTTGCCTCCCGGGCCGATAAGGACTCTGACCTTTTCAGGTTTAATTTTGATGGTTGTTATAACAGGGGCATATTCGGACACCTCACTTCTGGGGGTGCCGATTGCCTTTGACATCTGGTCCAATATAAAAAGCCGCCCCTCTTTTGCCTGGTCGAGGGCCTTCTGCATGATTTCCCGTGTAATCCCATCAATCTTGATATCCATCTGTAAGGCGGTAATCCCATCAGGAGTCCCTGCAACCTTAAAATCCATATCACCATAATGGTCTTCATCTCCAATAATATCGGTAAGCACCACCACCTTGTCTCCATCGGAGACGAGCCCCATTGCCACTCCGGCTACCGCCTCCTTGATGGGCACACCGGCATCCATAAGCGAGAGGCATCCGCCGCACACACTGGCCATTGAGGAAGAACCGTTTGATTCAAGGGTCTCAGAGACCACCCTGGTGCAGTATTCAAAGTCCTCGCTGTTTGGCATCACAGGCACAAGGGCACGTCTCGCAAGCGCACCATGGCCTATCTCCCTTCGGCCCGGTCCACTCAGCCTCTTTGCCTCGCCAACGCTGTAGGGCGGAAAGTTATAATGAAATATAAAGGATCTAAAGTAATTTCCATAAATGGATTCCATCCGCTGTTCGTCCCGCTCAGTCCCCAAGGTCGTCAAAACCATTGCCTGGGTTTCCCCGCGGGTAAAGAGGGCAGAACCGTGAACTCGGGGAAGAACACCCACATTACATTCTATCGGCCTTACTTCCTCGAATGAGCGTCCGTCGATCCTTTTTCCTTCTTCAAGGATCATCTCACGGATCACCTTTTTTTCCAGACCACCTAAGGCCTCTTTGATTTCCGATTTTCTTTCGGCAACCTCTTCGTCGGAAAACAATTCAAAAACAGTTTTTTTGGCCGCCTTTACTTTCCGTTGCCGGTCCAGCTTATCGGGTGTGGAAATAGCCTCTTTCAACAAAGCGATTCCCATATCTTCAATTTTTTTGTGGAGCTCTTCATCGACAGAAGCTAGCTCAAACGCCCTTTTTGGGTTCCCAATCTCCCGCCTGAACTCCTCCTGGATATCGAGCAGGGGAAGCATGGCCTCATACCCGTAAAAAATCGCCTCAATCATGTCCGACTCGGTGACAAAAAGGCCGCCGCCTTCAACCATGACGATACCAGATCGCCCACCGGCCACGATTAAATTTATATCACTTTCAGCCTGCTGGCTGATCGTGGGGTTGATGACCAGATCACCTTCCATCCTTCCCACGCGGACCCCGGCGATAGGCCCATTAAAAGGGATGTCGGACAGTTCCAGCGCCATGGAGGCGCCAAACATGGCCAGCATATCCGCCTCGTTTTCCTTATCCGTTGAGAGCACGGTAGCAATCACCTGGGTCTCATAACGGTAATTGTCGGGGAAAAGGGGCCTCAGCGGCCTGTCTATCAGGCGAGAGGTCAGTGTCTCTTTCTCACCGGGCCGCCCCATATCCCTTCGAAAAAAATTCCCAGGAATTTGCCCCCCTGCATAAGACATTTCCTGATATTCAACGGTCAGAGGGAGAAAGTCGATCCCTGGGCGGACCTCATCTGTGGATACGGCGGTGACAAGCACCACTGTTTCACCAAGGGTCACAACCACAGATCCGCTTGCCTGTCTTGCAATACGACCCGTTTCCACATTTAAGGTCTGATTGCCAATCTCGATTGAACTGCTCTTTATCATTTTTCACCTATCCTTTCGGCGTTGCCGGGTTGTCCATGGAATGGGTTGGAGAATGTTTGTGCGCCATAAGACTAAGATACTTTAACCGGGTTTTATGTGTCGCCAGTTTTTTCGGCCGTCTATTTCCGAATACCGAGTTCTTTGATAACGTTTTGGTATTTCTCCGCGTCCTTCTTTTTTAAATAATTAAGGAGTCTTCTCCTTTTTCCAACCAATATCAATAACCCCCTGCGCGAATGATGATCTTTCTTGTGCACCTTGAAATGATCGGTAAGGTACTTGATTCTATTGCTCAGCAGGGCAATTTGAACCTCGGATGAGCCCGTGTCCTTCTCATGTTTCTTGAAATTATCAATAATTTCCCTTTTACTTTCTGGCGTCAAAACCACTTCTGATACCTCCTGTAAATTATTCGTTAAGGCCAAAAAAGATTACAAAAACACTCTTTCTAATTTTGAAATTGAAGGGCTGGTCCCTTTGCCCTTTTTTATCTTTATGATGGCCAGGAGATCGCCATCCCTGACGAGCTTAAAATGACCATCCCCGATACCATTATGGTCAGAAAAATTCGAGGCTGCTTTGAGTTCCTCCCTGGCAGGCTGATAGCCATGCCGTACCTTTTCCGCAAGATCTTTACTCACTTTTATTTCCGTCATGCCGGGAAGGGCCTTTGTAAGAGGCATGACCCTCTCCCTGAGCGCGCACCAGCCATCATCTGGAAAAATCTCTTTGGAACTCAAGGCATTTTTCACCTCAAAAGAACCGCTTCCCAACCTTCTGAGGGATTTAAGATGGGCACCGGATCCCAGATCCCTTCCAAGTTCTGATGCAAGGCTCCTCACATAGGTCCCCCCGGAACATGTTACCTCCATGGTGATATGAGGGAGGTCAACAGAAAGGACCAAAAAAGAATGGACAATGATCTTCTTACTCTTAAGATCAAATTTCACTCCTTTCCGCGCCAACTTATATGCCCTTGTACCTTTATATTTGACAGCCGAATAGATAGGCGGGACCTGTTCCCTGTGCCCCACCAGACAGTTGGCCTTCTCCTGGATCTGCTCAATGCTCAAAGCCGGTATCGGAGAGGTGCGAACCACCTGCCCCGTTGGATCCATTGTGTCCGTTTCAATGCCCAGCCTGATGGTGGCAAGGTAGACTTTGCGCTCAGACATGAGAAAGCTGGAGAGCTTGGTTCCCTGTCCCAGAAGGATTATGAGCAACCCCGTTGCAAACGGATCAAGTGTCCCGGCGTGGCCCACCTTCTTGACGTCTGATTTGGCAAAAGCGGCGCGGACCTTTCTGACTACACCGTAAGAAGTCTTACCCTCCTCCTTGTCAACCAAAAGGATCCCATCAATTGAACGTCCCATCCAAAACCCGACCAGCCCTTCTCAACAGGTCTTTTTCAAAACCCCTGGGATCCACGGCATTCAAACCAAGCAGTTCCCGCATGATCACCATCAAATAGGAGTGCCGTTTTCAACACCCTCTTTTCTGATTTTATCAAACAATTTCTCCATGTGACTCCCACTTTCCAGAGTAGGATCATACACGAAGGTGATGTCGGGGACATACCTCAATTTCATCCGCAATCCGATTTCCTTTTTTATAAATCCCCTGGCGCTGTCTAAACCCGTCTGAACCTGTTCAACCTGACCTTTCGATCCTAAAACACTGTAATAGACCCTGGCTTTTTTTAGATCATCACTGAGCCGGATCCCTGTTACGGTAGCCTCCTGAGCCCTGGGGTCCTTTACCTTGGAAAGGAGGAGAAAAGCGATTTCCTTTAGTATCTGATCACCAACCTTTATTGCTCGTTTACCTGCTAACATATGAACCTCTTCACAATAAGGGCTCTCCTGCTTCCCAAAAAATCAGACGTTAAAAATTTCCAGCCGGGTATCCACGATCGATGCCAGGTAAAGCGAGTCAATGTAATTGAGGACATGATTTAGGGAGGAATCAATGTGTCTTCGATCGTTTCCCACAGCACTGACTCCCAACTCAATCTTTTCCCACATATCATTGGATCCGACTTCAGAGATGGAGACGTTAAATCTGGATTTCACCTTGCCCACTATGCTCTTTACGACCTTTCGCTTTCCTTTGAGAGAGCGGTTATCATGGAGACGAAATGCTATCTTCAGAGTGCCGACCACCATTTTTCTAGAGCTCTGCTTCAAGTTCCTTCATCTGGTACACTTCAAATACGTCACCCGGTTTGATATCACCAAAGTTTTCCAGGCCAATACCACATTCGTACCCCGACTGGACCTCTTTGGCATCGTCCTTAAAACGCCTCAACGATCCGATCTTACCATCAAATATGACCACATCGTCACGCAAAAGTCTCGCATTGGCATTTCTCACCACGCGGCCATCGGTGACCTGGCAACCGGCCACAGCGCCCACTTTGGGAATGTGAAACACCTCTTTGGTATCTGCTCGACCGATTATCTCCTCCTCATAAACCGGTTCCAGGAGGCCGGCCATTGCCAATCGAATATCCTTGATTGCGTTATAAATAACGTTGTAGTACTGAATATCGACTTTTTCCTTTTCAGCAAGCTCGGAAACTCGGGGGTTTGCCCTCACATTAAAACCGATGATGATAGCGCCCGAAGCCGAGGCCAGCATTACGTCCGACTCTGAAATAGCGCCAGTCGCAGAATGGAGAACATTCAATTTTACCTCTTCGGTGCTTTGTTTAACCAGTGATTCCTGAAGAGCCTCAAGTGACCCCTGGACATCGGTCTTTAAAACGATGTTGAGTTCCTTTACTGCCTCTTCCTTAATCCTTTCAAAAAGATCCTCAAGGCTGACAAGACCTTTCTTTTCCGCTGTTTGTTTTCTGTTCCTCTCCCTGCGGTTGTCAATGACCTGTTTTGCGGCCCTTTCATCTTTGACGACAATAAATTCGTCGCCGGCCATGGGTACCCCGGATATGCCGTATACCTCAACAGGCATTGATGGTCCGGCGGATTTCAACTTTTTCCCCTCATAGTCGAGCATTGCCCTGACCCGGCCATAATGTTCTCCGCAGATAAAGGATTCGCCCTGATGGAGAGTTCCATTTCTTATGAGGACGGTCGCTACAGGACCTTTGCTTTTGTCCAGCTTTGCCTCAACAATACTTCCCCGGGCAGACTTATTGGGATTCCCTTTCAACTCAAGCATTTCGGATTGAAGCAATATGAGTCCCAGGAGATCATCGATGCCTTGGCCCGTTTTTGCTGAGATTTCGCCAAGAATAGTTTCCCCCCCCCATTCTTCTGGGGCAAGATCAAAATCAGCCAATTCCCTCTTCACCTTCTCCGGGTTGTCATCCTCTTTGTCGATCTTGTTGACTGCAACAAGAATAGGGATATTCGCAGCACGGGCGTGATTAATACCCTCCTTGGTTTGGGGCATCACCCCATCATCTGCGGCCACAACCAGTACGATCAGATCCGTAACACTCGCTCCCCTGGCGCGCATGGCCGTAAAAGCCTCATGTCCCGGTGTGTCTAGGAAGACAATATCCCCCCCTTCGGTCTTGACGTAGTACGCACCGATATGCTGGGTTATCCCGCCGGATTCTCCTTCTATAATGTTCGATTGTCTTATATAATCGAGCAGCGAGGTTTTGCCATGGTCCACATGTCCCATAATGGTCACCACAGGAGGTCTTGCCACAAGGTCCTCGGGACGATCTTCCGGCTCTGCGATTAAATGTTCTTCCTGGAAAGAATCCAATTCAAGTTCATAACCAAAGTCATCTGCCACAAGGGCCGCTGTGTCAAAATCAAGGGATTTATTAATGGTGGCCATGATACCCTGCCCCATCAGTTGTTTGATCAGATCCACCGCTTTTGTCCCCATTGCCCTGGCCAATTCGGCCACCGTGACAAATTCCTGGACCTTTATCCTCCGCTTTATGGCCTTGGGTACTGTGATCTCGGTCTGTTTTTGTTTCTTCGCAACCTCCTGGGGTTTTCTGGCAGACTTCTTCCCTTTGCGCCTTGAGGCACGGCCGTCATAAAGATCAGATCTTTCAAAAACTTCTTTCTTTTGGGGACGGAATCTCTTTTTGGGTTTGTCCTTGATGTCTCCAGCCTTCTTTTTATCCGGTCTCTTCTTTTTGGCTGGCTTTGCGGTCTCGGTCTTCTCAACCGGCGCCACCTTCTCAACAGAAACATCCGAAGGTTGTGGAGCTCTGGGCACAGGGATCCTCGGCTCCACTTTCTTTTTTTCAGCCTTTTTCGCCAGGATCTTGCTCAGAGGTCCCTCTTTAGGGCCCTTTATAATCTTGGCAGGCCGCTCTACCTTTTTTTTCTTTGTCTTCGCGGGTTTGACCTTGGCTTTTATGGGGGGCTCTGCGACCTTCTTTAGAGGGGCTTCCGGTATCTTTTCGACTGTGACAGGTTCCTTCTCGTCTTTGGGAGCAGATACAGGCGGCTTTTCAATCTCCGTCTTTCTTGTCTCCTCCTTCTCGGCAGTTGCCCGGTCAACTTCAATTTCTCTTGACGCCACCTCCTCTGGGACCGCTTCCGGCGCCAACGGTTCAACCGGCTCTTCCTCGGCCTTTTCCTCTTCCCCTGCAATTGGGATTTCCGGTTTAACCTCAACGATCTTTTTCCGCCGGCGGATAACGGTCGGTTTGATTCGTCTTTCTTCAACTACCTGAGAAACCGCCCCGGATAAAATTTGTTTGGCCTCCAAAACCGCGGCTTCGTCGAGGCTACTCATGTAATTTCTTATTTTTAGCCCGCCGGTCTGGAGCTTTTCTACAAGCTCTTTACTTTCCAAGCTGAGTTCTTTAGCTAATTCGTAGACCCTGACTTTGGCCATATAACCTCCACATGCAAGTGTCTCGGAAAATGCCTAACCAATCATTATTATCCAAGACAACTGGGCCAATAAATTCCACTTCAAAATATCCTTCCGAGCCATGCCCTCACAGGGCATATTCACTGCGAGTTGTGACTGTGGGGGGAAAATGATATATTATAAAATTCCGGATGCAAGGCAATAGACCCCTGCTTCTTGAATGCCATTCTTAATATGTGGGGTTTTTCAAGGCGTTTCCAACAAGAAATATCGGGACAAACATAGGCACCCCTCCCTTTC
>JAUVRS010000247.1 GCA_030597505.1 Desulfobacteraceae bacterium | reverse complement strand
GGAGTGGTTTAGAAATAGTTGTTGCCGAGAGAGGACCAGAGAAGCCTTTTATGACAAATATCTGCCCGGTGTTTTGGCGACACCAAAGGACCCGGAAGTCCGGTTTCACCCATTTCTCTCTGGAGATCGCCACAGAATCAGACAACGGTCAGGCGCCTTTACCCGGCTTACGTTAAATACCACTCGGGAAGAATGTCTGTTGGCGCTGGCCCACGGTATCTTGGCCTTCCAGGCAACCGGGTTAAAGGAGTGGCAGAAAAAGGTCCCTTTGGGTGACAAAATCTACCATGTGGGTGGGGGTGCAAGCGAGGCCTACACCCTTTTTAAACAGAAGTTTTTAAAAGATTTTGAATTTGTCCAGACCGGTGAGACAGCTGTGCTGGGTGCGGCCAGGTTGGGGTTTGAGGCAATAGAAGAAGAAGGTTGATATTCTGAAATTATCGGGTCTTCTGTGCCCGGATCTTTACGCCTCAAGGGCCATTTTACCCGGGTTTAGTATGTTGTTGGGGTCCAGGGCTTTTTTTAGGGAACGCATTACCCTGAGGGAAACTTTGTCGTGCTCCAGGTGCATATACGCCGCCTTGCTGATCCCGATACCGTGTTCGCCTGTCAAGGTGCCCCCAAGGTCACAGGCCAACTCGTGCAGTTCCAGTTCGACCCGCTTTAAACGGACCACCTGGTCCGGGTCGGAGCCATCGTACATTATATTTGGGTGCAAGTTCCCGTCCCCGGCATGGCCAAAGTTGAGAATGAGAAGATCGTATTTCTTTGATATTTTATCGAGCCCCCGAAGGAAGTCGACGATGCGGCTCATGGGTACGGTCACATCTTCAGAAGATCGATTGGGTGTCACCATACCCACCATCCCGCCGATGGACTTTCGTGCCAACCACAAACGCTCTGCCTCGGCCTTTGATTTGGCCCTTTGGATTTCTCCTGTATTACATTTCTGGAAGACCTGGATCACCTGGTCCAATTGGTGGTTGACATCCTGTTTGGTATGACCGTCTGTTTCCACCAAGATCATGGCTTCGACAGAGGGAAGTTTGAGGTCCGAGTATTTTCGAAACATGGCCACGGTGTTTGCATCGATCAATTCCAGCACGCTCGGGATAACGCCTGAATGCATGATCAGGGTCACGGCTTTCCCCGCGTCTTCCAATCGATCAAATGTGGCCATAGCTGTAGCCACCTCTTTTGGCATCGGGGAGATCTTTAAGGTGATCTCCGTGACTACCCCCAGTGTTCCCTCAGAACCGACCATAAGTCGGGTGATGTCATAACCGGAGGAAGACTTCATGGTTTTTCCACCCGTATGCATTACCTCTCCGTCTGCCAGGACCACTTCCAAACCAAGGACATAATCTTTGGTGGTACCGTATTTTGCAGCACGAAGACCGCCGGCGTTGGTGCCAACATTTCCGCCCAGGGTGCATATGGCGCCGCTTGCCGGATCGGGCGGAAAGAAAAAACTGTGGGGCGCAAGGGCCGCCTGAAAATCGGCATAAACCACCCCGGGTTGTACCACGCCGAGGCGGTCGGGAACGGAAATACTCAGGATCTTATTCATCCGTTTCAGATCAAGAACAATACCGCCCCTAAGGGGTACTGCGAGACCGGAAAGTCCTGTGCCCGCCCCCCTGGGGACAACCGGGATCCTCTCCCTATTCGCCAGTGTGAGAATCCGTGACACTTGATCGGTGGATGTGCCCCAAATGGCACAGTCCGGCCTGCTGGATGATTCGGAAGCATCATAAGAATATGCTACCCGATCGATTAGTTTGTCGCTAAAGTTCTCGGGCCCCACGATATCCAGCAGGGCCTCCTTTATTTTTGTCTCCATCTGCAACTCCTTACCATTTAGCTATTTTTGACAGGATGAACATGATAATTTTTCTTCAATTATATTTCCTTTTAATCTCCTTCAGGTGTGACAATTCGATCCGCCCCTGAATACAAGAATGCAACCACCCTATCGGCTGGTAACTGAATAGAGGAGGGCGGTATCCGGGGAACCCCGGAAAACTGTACAAAGGGGTTGACGAGGAATTTTGTAGTGAATGAAAATATAGAAGAACAGCTGCTTTTGGTCAAGATGTTAGATTCTTGCGTATTAGTTTTGTAAGTTCTCAATAAGTTCGGACACCACTCTAATTCAATAGCTTGAGACGGCCCCTTTGGTTTTGGTGCCCCCCATTTTCTTATTCAGACTTGTGCATAAAAAAACAGAGGATTCCATGTTGACGATGATCAGTGGGCTTGCTAGATTACAGATCAGTTTTTCAAACGCCTGTCCAAAAGAAACGTAAGAATTGAGGAGTTCAAAAACGATGATTACAAACATTGACCATGTGGCGTTAAGTGTTACGGATTTGGAAAAATCAATAGCATTTTATCAGGATATTATTGGTTTTGAGGTGGTTCGTGTTTTGGAATGTGGGCCGGAAATGCGACTTGGTGACGTCAATGGGATGCCCGGGAGTACAGCCAGGATAGCCCATTTAACCCTTGGAAATAATATGCTCGAATTGTTCGAATATCAGACCCCGAAGGGCAAGTCGATCTCCTCTGACCACAAACAGGCGGACAAAGGGCTTATACATTTTGGCTTTACGTCAACAGATGCACGGTCTGATTATAAGCGGCTGAAGGGACATGGGGTTAGATTCTTGAGCGACCCCATTGAATTCAGGCCTGGCGTTTGGATATTCTATTTCTACGGACCGGATGGTGAGGTGTGTGAGTTGAGGGAGTCATGAATTATCATCTAAATGATAAGGTGGCAGTGATTACCGGCGCCGGCGGTGCAATCTGCGGTGAAATTGCAAAGGCGTTTGCCGGAGAAGGCATCTTGGTCGCAGTATGGGATGTGTCGCTCGATGCTGCTAAAAAAAAATGTAAAGAGATTGAGTCTTCAGGAGGAAAGGCGTTGGCCGTAGGGTGTGATGTCACCGAAAAGATAAGTGTAACAGCTGCCTTAAAAGAAACTCTCACCGAATACGGAACGGTTGATATCCTTGTCAATGGCGCCGGGGGGAGTCGTAAGGAGACCACAACATCGGATGAGTTGACATTTTTTGATATAGAGCCTGAGGATATGAAGGCAATTCTCTCGCTAAATTATCTAAGCGCGGTTATTCCTGCCCAGATCGTGGGCCGTATCTTTGCGGAAAAGAAATCCGGTGTCATTATCAATATCTCGTCGATTGCCGGAATTCTGCCGCTCACCCGGGCGATCTCCTACTCAGATGGAAAAGCTGCAACCAATAGCTTTACCCGCTGGCTGGCTGTACACATGGCACAGGAGTACTCCCCAAATATCCGGGTCAATGCCATTGCCCCCGGGTTTATGCTAACGGAACAGAATAGATTTCTTTTGATCGATGAAAAGACAGGTGAAATTACAGAACGGGGGCAGCAAATCCTCAAGAATGTCCCCATGGGGTGTTACGGAAACCCACGCGAGGTGGTCGGCGCGGCATTGTGGCTGGTCTCTGATATGGCGAGTTTTGTTACCGGAGCCGTAATTCCAATTGATGGTGGATATAGCGCGTTTTCAGGCGTCTGATCGAGAGGACTATCACTACTCTGATTTGAATAACGATTATGGAGGAAAAGGAATGAAAAAAAGAATCAATGGCGTTTTTGCACCCATTACAACACCTTTTGTAAACGAAGAGGTGTCCATTGAATACCTCAGGGAAAACATGCGCAAGTACAGAGAAACACCACTTGCAGGTTTGTACGTCCTTGGGAGCAATGGCGAAGCCAAAAGTCTGACCGAGGAGGAAAAAGTAAAGATCCTGGAAGCGGTCATGGAGGAAAAGGCGCCGGATCAGATGGTCATGGCCGGCTGCGGATATGAGTCCACGCGAGAGACCATTTCCTTCTCCAAAAAGGCTCAATCGCGAGGGGCCGATTTTGTGACGTTGCTTACGCCGTCTTATTTCAAAAAAAGAATGACCGACGACGTTATCGTGGGCTATTTTGAAGATGTGGCCCAAGCCCTTTCCATCCCGGTTGTCGTTTATAATGCGCCGGGGTTTACCGGGCTGACCATCGCCCCGGCGGTCATCAAAAGGCTTTCAAAACACCCCAATATTGTGGGGATGAAGGACTCGTCACCGGGCAATATTGGAAAGTATCTGGCGGTTTCCGGGGAAGGATTTGATGTCCTTGCGGGGAGCGTCAGCATACTTCTGACAGGAATGGTGTTGGGTGCGTCGGGCGGTGTTGTCTCACTCGGTAACGCATTTCCAAAGAGGTGTTGCGAATTATATGAAAGATATCAAGGGGGTGACATGAAGGGTGCCCTCGATCTACATTATCAGCTTTTTCGACTCAACCAGTCGGTCTCGGGGAGTTTTGGGGTGGCCGGGGTGAAATATGCCATGGAAGTTGCCGGTTACCACGGTGGTTCACCCCGTCTCCCGCTCCGTCCCTTGGGGGATAAAGACAAAAAATCCATTGAGGCAGCCATAAAGACCGCAGAGCTTTTGTAAAAGGGGCACTTGTTTGAATAACCCCCAAACCTGCAGCAAAGAAAACAAATC